>JAIWOG010000164.1 GCA_020217035.1 Magnetospirillum sp.
CTTTGGCATGGCCTCTGCTGCCGAGCAGCTTGCCGCGAACCTGAATTTTGGCGTTCTGGCGAAAGCCACCGAACTCAAGAAGCGGATCTGGTTCACCCTTCTCGCCCTGGTCGTCTACCGTCTGGGGACCTGGATTCCCATTCCCGGCGTCGATCCCCACGTCATGGCGGAAATGTTCCGCAGCCAGGGCGGCGGCCTGTTGGGCATGTTCGACATGCTGGCCGGTGGTGCGCTGCAGCGTATGACCATCTTCGCCCTGGCGATCATGCCGTACATCTCGGCGTCGATCATCATCCAGCTGATGACCACGATCGTTCCGTCGCTGGAAGCCATCAAGAAGGAAGGCGAAGCCGGCAAGAAGAAGATCAACCAATACACCCGCTACTTGACCGTGGTGATCGCCACCTTCCAGGCTTACGGCATCGCCGCCGGCTTGCTGGGGATGAGCGGCGCCAGCGGCGCCGCGGTGATCATGGACAACCATGTGTTGTTCACCTTCTCGACGGTGATCACCCTGGTGGGCGGCACCTTGTTCCTGATGTGGCTGGGTGAACAGATCACGGCACGCGGCATCGGCCAGGGCACTTCGCTGATCATCATGGCCGGCATCGTCGCCGAACTGCCCAGCGCCTTGGCCGGAACCCTGGAACTGGGACGCACCGGCGCTCTGCCGGTTCTGCTGATCATCTTCCTGCTGGTCATGTCGGTGGCGATCATCGCCGGCATCGTCTATTTCGAGCGCGCCCAACGCCGGATCATCGTCCAGTATCCCAAGCGCCAGGTCGGCAACAAGATGTTTGGTGGTGAATCCACCCACTTGCCGCTGAAGCTCAACACCTCGGGCGTCATTCCGCCGATCTTCGCCAGCTCGCTGCTGCTGATGCCGGTGACCGCGGCACAATTCGCCGCCGGCGGCAATGGTCCGGAATGGCTGACCACCTTCACCGCCCTGATGGGCCGTGGTCAACCGCTCTATTTGGGCATCTACACCGCGCTGATCGTGTTCTTCGCCTTCTTCTATACCGCAGTGGTGTTCAATCCCGTCGACACCGCCGACAATTTGAAGAAGAACGGCGGCTTCATCCCCGGCATCCGCCCCGGCAAGAACACCTCGGACTATCTGGATTACGTGCTGACCCGTCTGACCGTTCTGGGCGCCATCTACCTGACGGTGCTGTCGGTCTTGCCGGAACTGTTGATCTCGCAATACTCGGTGCCGTTCTATTTCGGCGGTACCTCGCTGCTGATCGTGGTCACCGTGACCATGGACACGGTGGCGCAGATTCAATCGCACCTTTTGGCCCATCAATATGAAGGGCTGATCAAGAAGGCTCGCCTGCGCGGCCGTCGCGGCTGACGCAGGCGCCGGGCCAACCAACAATAAGGGGAGAACAACAAGATGAATCTGGTTCTGTTGGGTCCGCCGGGCGGCGGCAAGGGCACCCAGGCCAAGCGCCTGATGGACAAGTTCGGTCTGGTCCAGTTGTCCACCGGCGACATGCTGCGGGCCGCTGTCGCCTCGGGTTCCGAGATCGGCAAGAAGGCCAAGGCGGTGATGGATGCCGGCCAGCTGGTCTCCGACGACATCGTCATCGGCATCATCGATGACCGTCTGGAACAACCCGACACCAAGAACGGAGTCATCTTCGACGGTTTCCCCCGCACCGTGGCCCAGGCGGAAGCCTTGGATGCCATGATGACGAAGAAGGGCAAGAAGCTGGATTTCGCCATCGAGATCCGGGTTCCCGACGCCCCCATCGTCGAGCGCATCACTGGCCGTTACACCTGCGCCAAGTGCGGCGCCGGCTATCACGACAAGTTCCAGCAGCCCAAGGTTGCCGGCACCTGTGATTCCTGCGGCGGCACCGAGTTCACCCGCCGTGCCGACGACAACGCCGAAACCGTGAACAAGCGCCTGGCCGCCTATCACGAGCAGACGGCGCCGCTGCTGCCTTATTACCAGGCCAAGGGTAACTACCATCTGGTGGACGGCACCCAAGATATCGCCAAGGTCACCTCCGACCTGGAAGCGATTCTGGGCAAGGGCTGAGCGATTTTCGTGTCGGCGGAGAGTCTCGTTGACTCTTCGTCGATTCGCCATATAATCGCGCACCTTCGGTTTCTCCCGTCCGGGCGAGGCCCGGATGGATTTGTTTTAACGTGTCGGAATGGCTGCCGCCATCCGGCGTAATCGAAATATCGGCGTGGGTTCGGGCCGAAAGCCCTTCCCTGATCACCTGTCTTGCAAGGAGTATCCAGCTTTGGCCCGTATCGCTGGCGTCAATATCCCGACCAACAAGCGCGTCCTGATCGCGCTGACCTACATCACTGGCATCGGCCGCACCAAGGCTGCCGAGATTTGCGCCAAGCTCTCGATCCCCGCCGAGCGCCGCGTCAACCAGCTGACCGACGACGAAGTTCTGAAGATCCGCGAAATGATCGACAGCGACTACACCGTCGAAGGCGACCTGCGCCGTGAAACGGCCATGAACATCAAGCGCCTGATGGATTTGGGCTGCTATCGCGGTCTGCGTCATCGTCGCGGCCTGCCGGTTCGTGGCCAGCGCACGCACACCAACGCGCGCACCCGCAAGGGTCCGGCCAAGCCGATCGCCGGCAAGAAGAAGGCCACCCGCTAAGTCTCTGGCTTGACGTAAAGTTTAAGGATTACCTCTCATGGCTAAGCCCGCTGCTGCTCGTCCGCGTCGTCGCGAGCGCAAGAACATCACCTCTGGTGTTGCCCACGTGAACTCGACGTTCAACAACACCATGATCACCATCACCGACGCCCAGGGGAACACCATCTCGTGGTCGTCCTCGGGCATGCAGGGCTTCAAGGGCTCGCGCAAGTCGACCCCCTATGCCGCTCAGGTGGCCGCCGAAGACGCCGGCCGCAAGGCCATGGAGCACGGCATGCGCACCCTGGAAGTCGAAGTGAAGGGCCCTGGCGCCGGTCGTGAAAGCGCTCTGCGCGCTTTGCAGGCCGTCGGCTTCGCCATCACCTCGATCCGCGACGTCACCCCGATCCCGCACAACGGTTGCCGTCCGCGCAAGCGTCGCCGCGTCTGATCGGTATTTTTCGTAGTTGCCGCCATCATCCCCAATCCCGGGCGATGGTGGCGGTTGCGCCGTTCCGGACCCATTGGTCCTAGCATGAGGTCACGCTCGTGATTCAGAAGAACTGGCAGGAATTGATCAAGCCCTCGAAGCTGCAAGTGGAACCCGGTGCCGATGTGGCCCGCGTTGCGACTGTGGTGGCCGAACCGCTGGAACGCGGCTTCGGCATGACGCTGGGCAATTCGTTGCGCCGTGTGTTGTTGTCCTCGCTCCAGGGTGCCGCGGTCACCGCCATCCAGATCGAGGGCGTGCTGCACGAATTCTCGTCCATCCCGGGTGTGCGTGAAGATGTCACCGACATCATCCTGAACATCAAGAACCTCGGCCTGCGCATGCACGGCGAGGGGCCCAAGCGCATGCAACTGCGTGCCACCGGCCCCGGCGAGGTCAAGGCCGGCATGATCGAAGCCGGTCATGATATCGAGATCATGGATCCCGACCTGGTGCTGTGCACCCTGGACCAGGGCGCCAAGCTGAACATCGAATTCACCGTGGAAACCGGCAAGGGTTACGTGCCCGCGTCGCAGAACCGCACCGAGGATTCGCCCATCGGCCTGATCCCCATCGACGCCATCTTCTCGCCGGTCAAGAAGGTCGCCTACAAGGTGGAAAACACCCGCGTGGGTCAGGTCACCGACTACGACAAGCTGTCCATGGTTGTCGAAACCAACGGCGCCGTCACCCCCGACGACGCGGTGGCCCTGGCGGCCCGCATCCTGCAGGACCAGTTGCAGCTGTTCATCAACTTCGACGAACCGACCCATGTGGTCGAGGAAGAGAAGAAGGACGAACTGCCCTTCAACAAGAACCTGCTGCGCAAGGTGGACGAGCTGGAATTGTCGGTCCGTTCGGCCAACTGCCTGAAGAACGACAACATCATCTATATCGGCGACCTGGTCCAGAAGACCGAAGCCGAGATGCTGCGGACCCCGAACTTCGGCCGCAAGTCCCTGAACGAGATCAAGGAAGTGCTCTCGCACATGGGCCTGCATCTGGGGATGGAAATCCCCAACTGGCCGCCGGAGAACATCGAGGACCTGGCGAAGAAGCTGGAAGAGCCCTACTAAGGGTTGTTGTTTCCCGCGCGATCATGGCCGCCCCACCAGCCCCATGATCGCGCGGTTAGTTTTTAAATAGGACCATTCCGGTCCGACCCATGCGTGCTTCAAGCAGAAGGCGTCATGGGAGTGAAATCGGTTCTCGCCCGGCGAGACCAAGCCAAAGGAGAAAGTCATGCGTCACGGTATGTCCGGTCGTAAGCTGAATCGCACCAGCAGCCACCGCAAGGCCATGTTCTCGAACATGGTTGTCGCCCTGCTGAAGCACGAGCAGATCAAGACCACCCTGCCCAAGGCCAAGGATTTGCGTCCCATCGCCGAGAAGATCATCTCCTTGGGCAAGTCGGGCACCCTGCACGATCGTCGCCGCGCCTTCGCCATGCTGCGCGACGACGCGGTGGTCGCCAAGCTGTTCAGCGTCATCGCCGAACGCTACAAGGACCGCAAGGGTGGTTACACCCGTGTGCTGAAGGCCGGTTTCCGCTATGGCGATGCCGCTCCGATGGCCATCATCGAGCTGGTGGACCGCGACCCGGCCGCCAAGGGCACCGATTCCGGCCCGACCGCCGACAAGAAGGACGACGCCGACGAGGAATAATCCTCTCCGGCTGAAGACCACGAGAAAGGCGCTCCGTTGGGGCGCCTTTTTTGTTGATTCGGCTATTAATTCGACTATTCTAGAAATATGGAAATGAAGGAAGCCCTGGACGCCCTGGCGTCGCTGTCCAATGACGTGCGGTTGAAAGTTTTCCGCCTGTTGGTGGCCGCTTCGCCACACGGATTGCCGGCTGGCACCATCTCGGAAGAGCTGGGGATTCCGGCCAATACCCTGTCGTTCCATCTGAATCATCTGCGAAATGCCGGACTGGTCAGTTCAAAACGACAGGGGCGGTTGGTCATCACCGTGGCCCATTGCGAGCGGGTCCAACTTTTGACCGATTATCTGACGGCCCATTGCTGTACCCGGCCCACCTGCGGCGGGGACGGAGCTTAAATCATGGAAGTCTTCACCTGGTTCGCCGATTGGCTGGTTTACGGGCTGCTGGGCCTGGCCCCGGCGACGCCGTTGTCCGGTGCGCTTCAGTTCTTCGTCGAGGACGTGGGCAAGATATTCTTTCTGCTGATCGTGGTGGTCTTCGTCATCGGCTTCTTCCGTTCCATGCTGGCGCCCGAACGGGTGCGCAAGATGCTGGGTGGCCGCAATCGCTGGTTCTCGTTTCCGGCTGCGGTCGGCCTGGGCGCGGTGACGCCGTTTTGTTCATGTTCCTCGGTGCCGTTGTTCATCGGTTTCCTGGAAGCCGGCATCCCCCTGGGGGTGACCATGGCTTTCCTGATCACGTCGCCAATGATCAACGAGATCGCCGTCTTCCTGCTGATCAGCACCCTGGGGCTGGAATTCACCTTGATCTATGTTGTGACCGGACTGGTGGTCGGCTTGGTGGGCGGGCTGGTCATCGACCGCTTGCGGCTGGAGCATTGGGTGGAAGATTACGTGTGGAAGATCCGCATGGGCGAGACCGTCTTGCCGGAAGGCCCCCACGGTCTGCGTGACCGACTGAGCTATGCCCTTGAACAGGTGCGGGAAATCGTTGGCCGGCTGTGGCTTTACATCCTGATCGGTGTTGGCGTCGGTGCCGGCCTGCATGGTTTCGTGCCGGCTGAGCAGTTGATGCGCTATGCCGGGCCGGACAACCCGTTTGCCGTGCCCATGTCGGTCCTGATCGGCATCCCGCTTTATTCCAACGCCACCGGCATGATCCCGGTGGTCGAGGCGCTGCTGGCCAAGGGTTTGCCGGTGGGCACGGTGCTGGCGCTGATGATGAGCGTCGTTGCCCTGTCGCTGCCGGAAATCATGATGCTGAAGAAGGTGCTGAAATGGCCGCTGCTGGTGGTGTTCATCGCCGTGCTGGCTGTCAGCATCACCATCGTCGGCTATTTGTTCAACGCGTTGTTCTAGGAGAAGGTCATGGACATCAAGGTCTTGGGTGGTTGCTGCGGCAATTGCGACACGGTGATGAAGATGGTGGCCGACAAGGCCGCCGATCTGGGTGTCACCGTCAGCCTGGAAAAGGTCACCGACATGGGAGCCATCCTGGGATACGGGGTGATGAGCACGCCGGGCGTGGTCATCGACGGCAAGGTGGTGCATGCCGGCGGCATCCCCAAGACAGCGCAAGTGGAAGCTTGGCTGAAAGGCTGATTACCGCGACTTGGCGCGGTCGACCCGGCCCATGTTGGCCAGGTTGGCGTCCACCGTGCGCGACAGCGTGTTCAGGTCCATGCGCGACGAAACGTTGCGGGTCTTCAGTCTGGCGGCAAAGCCCTTGACCACGTCGGGGCTGCCGGGCTTGCCGAAGACCTGGGCGAAGGTGGCGCGGCCCAATCCCTGATAGCAGCGGGCCAACAGCACGGCGCCTTGGAACAGCGACAGGCTGAAACCGCCCAGCAATTCGTTGCGGGTGGCTTCGGAAATGGAACAGAAGGCGGCGGTCAGTTCGCGCTTGTCGGTGTCGGTCAGCGGACCCAAGGTGTTGCGCACCTGCGGGTCGTTCAGGGTTTCCCACCAGAAATCGTGTTCGCGGGAATTGTTTTCCACCAACACCGGCTCGTCCTTGGCTACCGAGGGTGGCGGCAGGGTGGGAACCGTCTTGCCGTTGACCGGCACGCCGCCGACCTTGGCCACCAGGGCGTCCACCTCGGCCGAGGTCTTCATGTCCAGCAACGCCGGCCCCAGTTCCTTCATCTTATGGGCGGGCAGGGGGGCGTAATGGGCGACCAGCGGCACCTGCCACTCATGGATCAGGTACTCGTTCATGGCTGCGTACAGCCGGCCCGACTTGCTGGTCTTGTCGTTGGGGTCGCCGCCCAGGGTTTCCTTGAAATGGCGCTTGGCGTGGGTGCGCACGATCATGGCGATGATGTCGTGGACGGTGCGGCCGCAGCGCAGGGCGACGAAATCGTCGTTGACCAGGCGGCCCTTGCTGTCCACCAGCAAATGGGCGAAGGCGTCGCGGCGCTTGCGGAAGATCAGCAGGCAGCCGTGCAGCATGTCGGGGTTGCTGATGACCGAATCATAGAACATGGCGCCGTTGAAATCGCCGAAGCCGGGGACCAGGTTGCGAAACACTTCAGCGACCGGACCCTTCAGGGCCTCGGTAATGCTTTTGACCGCCTGGTTGTGGTCGATTTCGCTCACATTGACCCCTTTGGAAGCTTCTGCTTCCGTCGACTAGGATGCGCCCATTCCCCCTCCTAAAGTCGCAGGAGCCATATTGGGTGATAATTGATCGCATGGCAAACGTCAGAATGTGACATTTCCTGAAAGTGCGTGGGGTTGACTTTGGGGCGGGGTTGGTCCCATGGTCAGGCTTGGACCGAAGGGGGGCCCCGACATGCGGGGCTGAGAGGCCGGGGCAGGTGCCGGCGACCCTTGGAACCTGATCCGGGTCATGCCGGCGAAGGGATCGGACAGTTTCCGCCATTCGCCCGTGATCCATCCAGGCTATGACAAAGGCGGAAACATTCATGCTCGACAATCCCCAGGCTTTGACCGTCACCACCGGGGCGCTGCCCGGTTCGCGCAAGATCCATGTGGAAGGCTCTCGGCCCGACATTCAGGTCGCCATGCGCGAAATCGACCTGGAACCGTCCAGCGGCGAGGCGCCGGTCCGCGTCTACGACACGTCGGGGCCGTTCACCGACCCGTCGGTTCAGGTGGACATCACCAAGGGCCTGCCGCGCCTGCGTCGCGCCTGGGTACAGGAACGCGGCGACGTCGAGGAATATGAAGGCCGCGCCCACAAGCCGGAAGACGACGGCCTGAAGCCGGGTGAAACGATCGGCGTACCGGTGTTCGACCGCCAGGGCTTGCGCCCATTGCGGGCCAAGCCCGGCCAGGTGGTGACCCAGTTGGCCTATGCCAAGCGCGGCGTCATCACGCCTGAAATGGAATATGTGGCCATCCGCGAGAACCTGCGCCGCGCCGAATTGCGTGAGGCCCAAGAGCGCGACGGCGAGGATTTCGGCGCCGACATCCCCGATCAGGTGACCCCCGAATTCGTCCGCGCCGAAGTGGCCCGCGGCCGCGCCATCATCCCCAGCAACATCAACCACCCGGAAGCCGAGCCGATGATCATCGGCCGCAACTTCCTGACCAAGATCAACGCCAACATCGGCAACTCGGCGGTGGCGTCCAGCGTCTCGGAAGAGGTGGAAAAGCTGGTCTGGGCCATCCGCTGGGGCGCCGACACGGTGATGGATTTGTCCACCGGCCGTCACATCCATGCCACACGGGAATGGATCTTGCGCAATTCGCCGGTCCCCATCGGCACCGTTCCCATCTATCAGGCGCTGGAAAAGGTTGACGGCCGCGCCGAGGACCTGACCTGGGAAGTGTACCGCGACACCCTGATCGAACAATGCGAGCAAGGCGTGGACTACTTCACCATCCATGCCGGCCTGCGTCTGGCCCACATCCCGCTGACCGCCAAGCGGGTCACCGGCATCGTGTCGCGCGGCGGTTCGATCATGGCCAAGTGGTGCCTGGCCCATCACAAGGAAAACTTCCTTTACACCCATTTCGAAGACATCTGCGAAATCCTGAAGACCTATGACGTGTCCTTCTCCTTGGGTGACGGCCTGCGCCCCGGAAGCATCGCCGACGCCAACGACGCCGCCCAGTTCGCCGAGCTGGAAACCCTGGGCGAGCTGACCCACATCGCCTGGAAGCATGAATGCCAGGTGATCATCGAAGGTCCGGGCCACGTGCCCATGCACAAGATCAAGAAGAACGTGGAAAAGCAGCTGGCTCTGTGCGGCGAGGCGCCGTTCTACACCCTGGGGCCGCTGGTCACCGACATCGCGCCGGGCTACGACCACATCACCAGCGCCATCGGCGCCGCCATGATCGGCTGGTTCGGCACCGCCATGCTGTGCTACGTGACGCCGAAGGAACATCTGGGCCTGCCCGACCGTCAGGACGTGCGCGAAGGCGTCGTCACCTACAAGCTGGCCGCCCACGCCGCCGACCTGGCCAAGGGCCACCCGGCGGCCCGCGAACGCGACGACGCGCTGAGCCGCGCTCGCTTTTCGTTCCGCTGGAAGGATCAGTTCAATCTGGCGCTGGACCCCGACAAGGCGTTGGAGTTCCACGACCAGACCCTGCCGGCGGAAGGCGCCAAGATCGCCCATTTCTGTTCCATGTGCGGGCCCAAGTTCTGCGCCTACAAGATCAGCCAGGAAGTCCGCGACATCGCAGCGGAGCAAGGCATGGAACAGATGAGCGAGAAGTTCCGGGCCGAAGGCGGAGAAATCTACAAGGTGGAAAGCCCGGCGGCGGAATAGCCGCCGGGCTTAGTGCAAGGTGTGCAATGGGCCTGGTGCGGTCAGGCCGTCGCCCATGGCATCCAAGATGGCGTCGCGGGTTGCGTCGCACACAGTGCCAAGGTGGTCGGGAACGTCGATCTCGATCACCGTGGCGCCGCCCGCGTCCTTCTTCAAACAAGGGGCAAGGCCGCTGTCACGCAGCAATTGCAGGGCGCCTTCGGGCTGGCTGAGCGCGTGGATGACTTTTTCGGTCAAGGGATGGCCGCGCCCCGGCAGCAGGTCGAAATAAAGCCGGCCGATGGAGACGGCGTCGGCTTGGGCGATGTGTCGCAGGACGGTTTCGGCCCGTTCCGCCACCGCCAGCATGGTTTGGCGCGGCTGGGCGCGATGGGCGTCGACATGCAGGCTGGCGCACAGCGTCTCCAACTTCTCGTGCCATTGCGGGTCGTTCAGCACCAGGCGGACCAGCCGTCGGGCCATGTCTTCCACCACGTCTTGAC
>JAIWOG010000165.1 GCA_020217035.1 Magnetospirillum sp.
GGGCCATCGTCGTTCCCTCTTGCCAGTGTTGGGCTGGTACGACGGCGGTGGGCTCACTCAGGCGGCTTATTGCGCCGCCTTGATGCATTTTTTGGCTTGGTACATGGCATTGTCGGCATGGCGCAGCAACTCGCCGGCGCTTTTGCCGTCGCCGGGATAGCAGGCGATGCCGATGGACAAGCCGATGGACCAGTCCCGGTCGCCCAGGAAAACGGGGCTTGCGACATTGGCCCGGCATTGTTCGGCGACCAGGGCGGCGGCCTGCGGTGCCGTCACCTCGTCCAGCAGGATGGCGAATTCGTCGCCGCCGATGCGGGCCACCGTGTCGCTTTTGCGCACCGAATCCAGCAACCGTTCCGCCACGTGGCGCAACATGGTGTCGCCGGCGGCATGTCCGCATTGGTCGTTGATGGGTTTGAAGCCATCCAGATCCATGTACAGCAGGGCGAAGCCCTGGCCCTGGCGTTCGGCCCGCAACAAGGCTTGGTCCAGCCGGTCCTCGAACATGGCCCGGTTGGGCAGTCCGGTCAGCGGGTCGTGATGGGCCATGTGGCGCAGGTTTTCCTGGGTTTCCAGCAAAGCCCGTTCCTGGTCGTGCAACACGCCCAACAGGAAGTTGAAGCCCTTGGCCAGTTCCCCCACCTCGTCGTCGCGGATGACCGGAAGCGGCCGGATCATCGATTCGCCGCTGGCCATCTGATGCAACTGCTTGGCGCTTTGGCGCAGTGGCCGCAACACATAAAGCAAGATGGTCAGCACGGCGCCCAGAACCACGATGGGAACCACGACGCTGCCGAAGACCACCAGTTTGACCACGTGCCGGACGGGTTGCATGGCCTCGGTGGTCGGCGTGCGGGCCACCAGGAACCAGCCGGCGGTGGGGATGTCGGCGATGGCCGACAATTCCTCGACACCATCGGCGTTGATGGTGATGCCGGCCCCGCGATAGCCGGCCATGGCGCGGTCGTGCAACGGGTTCAGACCCGGTCGCGGCAGGGGCGCCAACACCTTTCGGGGATCGCCGGCGGCGACGAAGAGGCCATGTTGGGGGGCGACCAACAGGAAGTTGCCGGTCTGGCCGACGCTTTCCTCTTGTATCGGCCCCAGGAAATTGTCGGCGGCGATGGGGGTGATGCCGGTCAGAAGGGCGGCCAAGCCGCCTTGCGGGGTATGGATGGGGGCGGCGAAGGCCAAGGCCGGGGTGCCGTCGGGCAGGCGGAACGGCTTGCTGATGGGATTCTTGGCCTTTTGCGCCAGCCATATGGGATCGATCGCGGCGGTGTGGCTGTTGGACGCCCCCAAGATGGTGCCGTCGGGGCCGTAAAGGGTCAGACCGGCGGGAAAGAACGACAGGATCACCCGGTGGCCGGCCAGCCATTCCGAGAGTTGCAGAGCCGGCGACCCCGGCGGCGGCGCGGTCATGGCGGCCAGCCCGGTCAACAATTCCAGCCGCAGCTTCACCTTGTCGTCGACGTCGCGGGCGGCGTATTCGGCGATGGCCAACTGATGGGCCGAGGACAACGCCACCACGTCGTCGTTCAAGACGGTGCGCAAAATGGTCAGCCGCAGACCGACGCCGACCACCACGACGGCCAGCACGAACAGCATCAACTGGGTGATGATGCTGTGCTTGGCCTTGTCCCACTTGGCCATCAAATGCTGCCGATCCATTCCCGTCCCCTGTGTGCAACGCATTAGATGGCGAGCCCCAGGGGCTTTGTCAAAGGGAAAACCGGGGCTTGACTTTTCACTAGACGACCGGTCTATTATTAAATCCATGGAACAGTCCACTCCCCGCAGGCGCGGTCGGCCGCCCAAAGTCTCTCCATCATCGATGGACACGCGTACGGCGCTTGTTCGCGCCGGGGTCGAGTTGTTGACCGAACACGGTTTCCTGTCCACCGGCATCGACCAGGTGCTGAAGAAGGTGGGGGTGCCCAAGGGCTCGTTCTATCATTACTTCGCCAGCAAGGACGATTTCGGTCTGGCGGTCATCGACGCCTACGGCATCTATTTCGCCGCCAAGCTGGGGCGTTGGCTGGGCAATCCGGCACGGTCGCCGCTGGACCGGCTGGGCGATTTCGTCGCCGACGCCAAGTCCGGCATGGAACGCCACCATTTCCGCCGCGGCTGCCTGGTCGGCAACATGGGCCAAGAACTGGGCGGCAGACACGATCCGTTCCGCGACCGGTTGGAAAGCGTGCTGGCCGACTGGCAACGCCGGGTCGCCGCCTGCCTGCACGACGCCAAGGCCGAAGGCCAGATTCGCGCCACTGTGGATTGCCGTCGCATGGCGGAATTTTTCTGGACCGGCTGGGAGGGCGCCATCCTGCGGGCCAAGCTGACCCGCTCGACCGCGCCCATGGATTTGTTCGCCGACACTTTTTTCGCGCTTCTCAAGGAGTAGATCATGTTCAAGGCCATCCTGATCGAAAAGGACGATGCCGGTTACCGTGCCGGTCTTGCCGAAATCGCCGAGGACCGTCTGCCGGAAGGCGACGTCCTGGTGCGGGTGGATTGCTCCACCTTGAACTACAAGGACGGCCTGGCCATCACCGGCAAGGGGCCGGTGGTGCGCAGCTTTCCCATGGTGCCGGGCATCGACTTGGCCGGCACGGTGGAGGCGTCCAGCCACAATGGCTACAAGCCCGGTGACCAGGTGGTGCTGAACGGCTGGGGCGTGGGTGAGACCCATTGGGGCGGCTTGGCGCAAAAGGCCAGCCTGAAGGGCGATTGGCTGGTGCCGTTGCAGGCCCCCTTCACACCCTGGCAGGCCATGGCCATCGGCACCGCCGGCTACACCGCCATGCTGTGCGTGATGGCCTTGGAACGCCAGGGCATCACCCCGGAAAAAGGCGAGGTCCTGGTGACCGGCGCCGCCGGCGGCGTCGGCTCGGTGGCGGTGGCGGTGCTGGCGAAATTGGGCTATTGCGTCGCCGCCTCGACCGGGCGTCCGCAGGAAGCCGAATACTTGAAGTCGTTGGGCGCCGCCGAGATCGTCGACCGCAACACGCTGTCGGCGCCGGGCAAGCCGTTGGCCAAGGAACGCTGGGCGGCGGCCATCGACAGCGTCGGCAGCCACACGCTCGCCAATGTCTGCGCCCAGATGCGCTATGGCGGCGTGGTCGCCGCCTGCGGTCTGGCCCAGGGCATGGATTTCCCCGCCACCGTCGCCCCCTTCATCCTGCGTGGCGTGACCTTGGCCGGGGTGGACAGCGTCTACCGGCCGCGTGACCAACGGATCGAGGCGTGGAAGCGTCTGGCCCAGGACCTGGACGTCGCCAAGTTGGACGCCATCACCACCAAGATCGGGCTGGGCCAGGTGGTTGAAACCGCCGGCCATCTGCTGGCCGGCCATGTCCGTGGCCGCGTCGTCGTCGACGTCAATTCGTAAGGAAGGCAAGCAACCATGTCCGACAAGCCCATCAGCCGCTTTCCGGTGCCCAAGCTGACCGACCTGCCCGCCGATATCCGCGCCGCCATCGAAACGGTGCAGGAAAAGGCCGGCTTCGTGCCCAACATCTTCCTGGCCCTGGCCCATCGTCCCGACGAGTTCCGCGCCTTTTTCGCCTATCACGACGCCTTGATGGAGCGCGACAGCGGCCTGTCCAAGGCCGAGCGCGAGATGGTCGTCGTCGCCACCTCGGCCGCCAACCAGTGCCAGTATTGCGTCATCGCCCATGGCGCCATCCTGCGCGTCCGCGCCAAGAACCCGCTGATCGCCGACCAGGTGGCGGCCAATTGGCGCAAGGCCGACATCACGCCCCGGCAAAAGGCCATGCTGGCCTACGCGCTCAAGGTGTCGCAGACGGCGTGGGAGGTGTCGGACGACGACTTCGCCACCTTGCGCGGGCATGGTTTTTCCGACGACGACATCTGGGACATCGGCGCCATCACCGCCTTTTTCGGCCTGTCCAACCGGTTGGTCAACATGGGTTCGATCCGCACCAACGACGAGTTCTATCTGATGGGACGTCTGCCCAAGGGGTGATGCCCTGGGGGTGAAGCTTTTCAGCGAGGCCGGGCTGGAGTATGGTCCGGCCTTCACTGTGTTTGGATTACGAGTGCGGGCGATGTGGCGGTTCCTGAAGAATACCTTGCTGGTGTTGGCCGTCGTGGTCGTGGCCGACCTGACCCTCGCCCAACTCGGCAAGGTCCTGGTTCCTGATTGGTCGTTGCGAGCCCATCGTCTGAAGTTCCGCATACCGGACCCGGTGTTTCACCACGCCTTGGCTCCGCAAGTGGTGCAGGTGGACCGCTGGGGCGGTGTCGGCTATCGGCTGGTGACCAATTCCTTGGGGGGGCGTGACGCCGAGCCCAGGGTGGTGCCGCTCAACGCCGAGCGCCGCCGTATCGCGGTCATCGGCGATTCCTTCGTCGAGGGGGTGGGCTATCCGTTCGAACAGACGTTCGTCGGCATCGTTCATGACGCCATGCGGCAAAAGGATGTCGAAATCTTGAACCTTGGGGTGTCGTCTTATTCGCCGCTGCTCTATTGGCGCAAGGTCCAGTACATGCTGGAAAGCAAGGGATTGAAATTCGACGAATTGTTGGTCTTCGTCGATCCCGGCGACATCTTGAACGAAGCGCTGTGGTACGAGATGACCCCCGATGGCAGCGTCATCTCGAATATCCAAAGTGGTATCAACATCGAGCAGCGAGGCGGGGGCGTCGGCGACTGGCTGGCCGTCAATTCGGTTATCGGCAAGCTTGCCTTCACCGTCGCCGACCGCTGGCGCCTGCATTTACGGCAAAAATATATTTCGGATGCCGAACGGAAAGGCGACGAGGGCAGTGACTCCGACACGATTGTCAACGCACGCGATGCCAGTTGGACCTACGATCAACACGCCTGGGACAAATGGGGCAAGACCGGTTTGGTGCGGGCGGTGGCCAGCCTCGACAGATTGCGGGAACTCACCCGTCGGCACGGCGTTTCCTTGACCATCGCTGCCTATCCTTGGCCGGGTCAGGTGTGGCGTGGCCAAATGGATGCACGGCATCGGCTGGCGTTGCAGGAATGGGCTTCCGCAAATCAGGCGGGTTTCTTGGACCTTTATCCGGCCTTCCTGTCGGTTCCGGCGAATCAGGCGTTGCAAGACTGGTTCATCAAGGGTGACGTCCACTGGAGCGCCGAGGGACATCGTTTGGTGGCCAGCAAGGTATTGGATTATCTGGCTCGGCAGGCCAAGTCGCCGACGATGGCTCGGTGATCACCGGCAGCCTTTCGTCTGTTCTTCGGCGATGTGGCCCCGATGAAGGACAAAATTCCGCAAGTCATTGTAATCGTTTTCCAAAGCTCAGGGCGGGATGACGCGCAACTGCTGGAAAACGCCATCGACGGCTAAAAATCAACGACCACGGCGCAGTGATCGCTGAAGACCGGTTGGCCTTGCGCACACACTTGATCCAGGTCGACCCGCCAGCTTTTTGGTGGGCGGCCCTGGTCCGACCACAGCAGGTGGTCCAGGCACGGCCCGTCGGGCTGGCCCGCCAGGGTCGAGCGGGGGGCGTGGCCCAATTCGCTGCGGCAATCGCGCCAGGGGCTGCCGGAAAGGTGGAAGTCTTCCACATGGGAATTGAAGTCGCCGCCGATCATGGCGGTGCCCGGTCGCTTGGCCACCCGTTGCGCCGCTTCCAACTGACGGCGGCGCAAGGGCACGTCGTCCAGATGGGTCAGATGCAGGTTGGTGACCGTGGTCGGGCCTTGGGGGGCGTTGATTTCCACCACCAGGGCGGCGCGTTCGCCATCCTGGGGGGCGCTGGGCAGCGGAATGGACAAGGTGGCGCGAACCGGATGGCGTGACAGCACCGCCAAGCCCGAGCGGCTGTCGACGCTGCGCCCTTCCACCACCCGCTTTTTCTCGCGCAATGGCAGGTTGACGACGTTCAGGCCCAAATGGCGGCCCAGGGCGTGGCCGGTGTGCAGGCCCAAGGCGGGGGCGTCCAGCACTTCCTGCAAAAGCACCACGTCGGGGGCCAGGTCTGCCAGGCCGCGGGCCATGGCGGTCAGGCGGGCGGCATAGGCGCCATCGCCTTTCCAGGTGTTCAAGGTCACGACGCGCATGGGGCCCCCAGGGCAAAACGTTCGACAAGGGTGAAGTCGCGGCCCGGATCCTGGCGCACCAGGCAGACCGAACGGATTTCAAGGTTTTCGTCACAGGCTTCGGCGACCAGCGGCCGCAGCAACTCGGCGATTTCAGGTTGATCCGTGGTCTCGACACGGCGGGTCAGGGTCATGTGGAAACGGTATTCCTCGAAGACATAGGGGTAGCCCCATTCTTCCAACAATTGGCGGTGGCGCGGCGACAGCGGCGCCTTCAGCCGCTTCGCCATTTCGGCCGGGTTCAACGGCGCCCGGAAGCGGTCGAAGTCACGCACGCAGGCCGCCCCCAGTTCCTGGATGGCGGCCGAGGGGCGCGACGGCCGCAAGGCGAAGAAGCCGTCCAGCACCTCCAGAACCGGCGGCGGCTCGACGATGGCGGCGGTTCGGGCGGCGAAGGCGGCGCAGGTCAGCCGCAACTGGGCTTCGTCGCAGCCCTCGGCCAGCCGGAACGGCGCCTTCAAGGTGGCGTGGAAGCCGTAAACCCGGGCCTCGGCGGTCAGGTCGGCCGGCAGGGCCGACAGCCAGTCTCTCCCCAGGCGCATCAAGGCACTGTCCGGTTCCGGCAGGTAGTAAAGGGCGTAGCGAGCGGTCATGATCTCGTATCCAGGGGGCGCGTCGTCATAATTCGGCTTGTGCGGAACGGGCAGTGAAGCTTTGGTGACTCTTGTGCGGATGACTAGACCTTTGGCGAATTGGTCGCTGGCGTCTCAGCTTCCTTCGAACACCAGTTGAACCCGGTCGCAGGCCCAACGCGCCACGGTGTATTCCACCGGCCGACCGGTGGCGTCGACATTGATGCCCTCGCTCATCAGGATCGGCTTGTTGGGGGGCTGTTGCAGCAATTGGGCGTCGCCCGAGCGCGCCACGCGGGCGGTCACCCGGGTGGTGCGCCGGGCCGGGTCGGCGATGCCATAATGGACCAATGCCTGGGTGAACGAGCCGCTTTCGCCATAGATGGCGGCGATGTCGGGGAAACGGCCCTTGGGGAAGTAATGCGCCGATACCGACAACGGCCGGCCATCGGCCTCGGCCAGGCGTTCGATCATCACCACCGGGCTGCCCTTGCGGATTTCCAACGCCTTGGCCACCGCGCCTTCGGCCGGCAGTTCCACCACCTTCAGCACTTTGCCGCTGGCTTCGCGCTTGTTGGCGGCGATGTTTTCGGAAAACCGGGTGCGGCGGCGCACCTGATACTCGATGACGCTTTCCTGCACGAAGGTGCCGCGCCCCTGTTCGATGCGCACCAGCCCTTTCTCCGCCAGGGCGGCGATGGCCCGGCGCACCGTGTGGCGGTTGACGTCGAACTGGGTGGACAATTCGTGTTCGGTGGGCAGCTTGTGCCCCGGCGCCACCTTGCCGGCGATGATGTCGCGTTCCACCGTTTCGGCGATCTGTCGCCAAAGCGCGGTGCCGCCGCCCCGGGCCAATTCCGTGTCTGTCATCGAAGCTTCACCTTTTGATGCTTGAAAATCCAAGTCGATCAAGCGCATGGTGACGCAAGAACATATAGATGTCTAGACCTTTTTTGGATTTGTCCATGACTTCCACGACGATCGATACAGAACGCCGCCGCCATTGGATGGGGGTGTTGGCGAAATCGCCCGCCGACCGGCTGGACCAGCTTTGGTCGCAGTTGGACGCGGTACCCGCCTGGTCGCATTTGCGCCGCCCGGAAGTGGGTCTGGTGATGGTGCGCGGCCGCATGGGCGGCGACGGCGCGGCGTTCAACATGGGCGAGATGACGGTGACCCGGTGCTCGGTGCGGGTTGATGGCGGTCCTGTCGGCCACGCCTGGGTGGCGGGGCGGTGCGCCCGCCACGCTGAGATGGCGGCGCTGGCCGACGCGCTTTTGCAGATGCCGCGCTGGCACGACGAGGTCTCGCGCCGCGTGGTCGCGCCCTTGGCGCGCCAACTGGCCGACGACCGGGCGCAAGCCGGCCGCAAGGCCGCCGCCACCCGCGTCGATTTCTTCACCATGGTCCGCGGAGAGGATTGATCCCGTGAACGCACTTGTCCCCGAAACCGGCCTGCTGCCGGGCTTCGCCGATCCCGTCGCCGAGGCGCAGAAGACCTTCCGCGCCGTCCTGGAAGCCATCAGCCGTCCCGGCACCATCGTCACCGCGCCGTCCTTGCCGGCGGCGCCCGCGCCGCTTAACCCGGTCGTCGCCGCCTTGCTGCTGGCCCTGGTGGATTATGAGACGCCGCTGTGGCTGGATCAGGCCACCCACCAGCCGGCGGTGCTGGACTATGTTCGTTTTCATTGCGGCTGTCCGCTGGTTGCCGATCCCGCCCAGGCGGCCTTCGCCGTGGTGGCCGAGCCGCAATCCATGCCGCCGCTGTCGGCCTTCCATCTGGGCAGTGACGAATATCCCGACCGCTCGACCACCCTCATCATCCAGGTGCCCAACCTGGACGGCGGCGACAATTGGCGGCTGAAGGGGCCGGGCATCCGCGACCAGGCCATCTTGTCGGCCGGCCATCTGCCCGCTGGCTTCAAGTCCTGGGTGCGGGACAACCACGCTTTGTTCCCGCGCGGTGTGGACCTGCTGTTCGCGGCCCCGGCGCAACTGGCCGGCCTGCCCCGTTCCACCCAATTGGAGGGTTGACCCATGTATGTGGCGGTCAAGGGTGGCGAAAAGGCCATCGACAACGCCCACGCGCTGCTGGCCGAGGACCGGCGCGGTGACGAAAGCGTGCCGGAACTGAGCTTGGAACAAATATCCGGGCAATTGTCCCTGGCGGTGGAGCGGGTGATGACCGAGGGTTCGGTCTATGACCGCGAACTGGCCGCCCTGGCGCTGAAACAGGCCCAGGGCGACGCGGTGGAGGCCATCTTCCTGCTTCGGGCCTATCGCACCACGCTGCCGCGCTTTGGCGCCAGCCAGCCGGTGGACACCGGTTCCATGGCCATCCGCCGGCGCATCTCGGCGGCGTTCAAGGACCTGCCTGGCGGCCAGGTGCTGGGGCCGACCTACGACTACACCCACCGCCTGTTGGATTTCGCCCTGGCCGCCGAGGGGAGCGAAAGACCGTCGGTGGCGGAAAACGCCGAACCGGTGGAAGCGTCCATGCCGCGTGTCACCGACGTTTTGGGGCATCAGGGATTGATCGAAGCGTCGGGCGACGGCCCCGAGGTGCCGGGTGACCTGACCCGCCAGCCCTTGACCTTCCCCGCCGGTCGCGACCTGCGTCTGCAAAACCTGGCCCGCGCCGACGAAGGCTTCGTCCTGGCGCTCGCCTATTCCAGCCAGCGCGGTTACGGCAACACCCACCCCTTCGCCGGCGAAATCCGCATGGGCGAGGTGGCGGTGGAACTGGTGCCGGAAGAACTGGGCTTCGCCATCGAAATCGGCGAGATCACCCTGACCGAATGCCAGATGGTCAACCAGTTCAAGGGCTCGAAATCGGTGCCGCCGCAATTCACCCGCGGCTACGGCGTAAGCTTCGGCCAATGCGAGCGCAAGGCCATGGCCATGGCCCTGGTCGACCGTTCGCTCAGGGCCGAGGATCTGGGCGAACTGGTGTCCAATCCGGCCCAGGACCAGGAATTCGTGCTTTATCATTCCGACAACGTCGAAGCCTCTGGCTTCGTCCAGCACCTGAAGCTGCCCCATTACGTGGACTTCCAGTCGGAACTGGAAATGATCCGCCGCTTGCGGCGCGAGAACGCGGAGGCCGCCCAATGAGCGCCGGTTACAACTTCGCTTATCTGGACGAACAGACCAAGCGCATGCTGCGCCGCGCCATCCTGAAGGCGGTGGCCATCCCCGGCTATCAGGTGCCGTTCGGCAGCCGCGAAATGCCGCTGCCCTATGGCTGGGGCACCGGCGGCATCCAGGTGACGGCGGCGGTGATCGGTGCCGACGACACCTTGAAGGTCATCGACCAGGGCGC
>JAIWOG010000166.1 GCA_020217035.1 Magnetospirillum sp.
CGACGACACCACCAACGCCGTCTCCATCCGCCGCTTCTTCGCGCGGACAACCGGAATCGCCACCACCGAGAAGACGGTGGAGGCCACCCTGATCCAGACCCGCCATCGCATTCCGGAAACGCCGTTGGCCGAAGGTCAGATCATGATCTACCAGGTGCCGATCCCCGAACCCTTGCGCTGGCTGGAACCGCGCGAGACGGAAACCCGCAAGATGCACGCTTTGGCCGATTACGGCGCCATGCACGTCAAGCTGTACGAAGACATCGCCCGCTACGGCCACATCGCCACCACCTACGATTATCCGGTGCTGGTGAACGGCCGCTATCTGATGCGGCCGTCGCCCATCCCCAAGTTCGACAATCCCAAGATGGACCACTCGCCGGCGCTTCAGTTATTCGGCGCCGGCCGCGAAAAGCGCATCTACGCGGTGCCGCCCTACACTTCGGTGAAAAGCCTGGATTTCGAGGACCATCCCTTCGAAGTGCAGCGCTGGGACCAGGCGTGTGCGTTGTGCGGGGCCACCGAATCCTTCCTGGACGAGGTGGTCACCGACGATGCCGGCGGGCGCATGTATGTGTGTTCCGACAGCGATTATTGCGGCGAACGCCGGAAGGACCAGGGGCAATGAGCGAACAACCCTTGTTGCGGGTCAGCCGCCTGACCCACATGTATGGCGACCGCATCGGCTGCCGCGACGTCAGCTTCGAATTGTGGCCGGGCGAGGTGATCGGCATCGTCGGCGAGTCCGGCTCGGGCAAGTCCACCTTGTTGTCCTGCCTGTCCACCCGCCAACAACCGACCTCGGGCTTGGTGGAATACGACACCGCCGACCAGGGTCTGGTGGACGTCTATTCTTTGTCCGAACCCCGCCAGCGCATGCTGATGCGCACCGACTGGGGCATCGTCCACCAGAACCCGCGCGACGGCCTGCGCATGGGGGTGTCGGCGGGCGCCAATGTGGGGGAACGGCTGATGGCGGTGGGTGCCCGCCATTACGGTCAAATCCGCGACCAGGCCGGGCAATGGCTGGACAAGGTGGAAATCGACCCCGAGCGGATGGACGACCAGCCCACCACCTTCTCGGGCGGCATGCTGCAACGCCTGCAGATCGCCCGCAATCTGGTCACCCATCCGCGGCTGGTGTTCATGGACGAACCCACCGGCGGCCTGGACGTGTCGGTGCAGGCCCGGCTTTTGGACCTGCTGCGCCGCCTGGTCACCGATCTGGGCCTGTCGGCCATAATCGTCACCCACGACCTGGCGGTGGCAAGGCTGTTGGCCCATCGGTTGATGGTCATGCGACAGGGGCAGGTGGTGGAACACGGGCTGACCGACCAAGTGCTGGACGACCCGCACCATCCCTATACCCAGCTTCTCGTTTCCTCGGTGCTGCAGCCATGATCCACGTCGAAGCCCTTTCCAAGACCTATGTCCTGCACACCCAGGGCGGCATCTCCATTCCGGTGTTCAAGGACGCGGCGCTGAGCGTGGCGGCGGGGGAATGCGTCACCCTGCATGGGCCGTCGGGCGCCGGCAAATCCACCTTGCTGCGCTGCCTTTACGGCAATTGCAAGGCCGACAGCGGCGCCATCCGGGTCCGTCATGGCGACATCCAGGTGGACATCGCCAGCGCCCAGCCGCGCACCATCATCGAGGTGCGGCGCCGCACCATGGGCTATGTCAGCCAGTTCCTGCGGGCCATCCCCCGGGTGCCGGCCATCGACGTGGTGGCCGAGCCGCTGAGGGCAATGGGCGTCGAGGTGGAAGCCGCCCGGGTGCGGGCCGCCGAACTGCTGGCCCGGCTGCGCATCCCGGAACGGCTGTGGCATCTGGCACCCGCCACTTTTTCCGGCGGCGAGCAGCAGCGCGTCAACATCGCCCGTGGCTTCGCGCCGCGAATGCCCATCTTGTTGCTGGACGAACCGACAGCGTCGCTGGACGCCGCCAACCGCGCCGTGGTGGTCGGCCTGATCGAGGAAGCCAAGCAACGCGGCGCCGCCCTGGTCGGCGTTTTCCACGACGACGAGGTGCGCGAGGCGGTGTCCTCGCGTATCGTCACCCTGATCCCCGAGGTTTCGGCATGAACGACGAATTGATCCTGACCAACGCCCGCATCGTCACCGACAGCGAGGTCTTCACCGGCACCATCCATGCCATAGACGGCCGCATCGTGTCGCTGGCCAAGGGGGGCACACGGGCCATGGGCGCGGTGGATTGCGGCGGCGACACCATCGTGCCCGGTCTGGTGGAACTGCACACCGACAACTTGGAAAAGCATTTCACCCCGCGTCCCGGCGTGCGCTGGCATTCCCGTTCCGCCTGCCTGTCCCACGACGCCCAGATGGCGGCGGCCGGCATCACCACGGTCTACGACGCGGTGTCGTTGGGCGACATGATCGAAGGCTCGGCCCGCCAGGCCAACCTGGAGGCCATGATCCACACCCTGGCCGAGATGGTGGGCGAGAACTGGTTCCGCGCCGAACACCGCCTGCATCTGCGCTGCGAGGTGTCCAGCCAGAACATCCTCGACTCGTTCAACGGCTTCCTGGAACACCAGCAAGTGGGGCCGATGGTCGGCATCGTGTCGTTGATGGACCACACGCCGGGCCAGCGCCAATTCGTGCGCGAGGACAAGTACCGCGAATATTACATGGGCAAATACGGCTTCAACGCCGAGCAGATGAAAGCCTTCACCCAGAAGCAGCAGGCGGCCAGCGCCCTTTATTCCGACCCCCACCGCCAGGCCATCGCCGGCGCCTGCCGGGGGCGCGACGTCATCTTGGCCACCCATGACGACGCCACCATCGCCCATGTGGAGGAAGCGGCAAGCTTGGGCATCCATTTCTCGGAATTCCCCACAACGGTGGAAGCGGCCAAGGAAAGCCACAAGCGCGGCATGCAGGTGCTGATGGGGGCCCCCAACCTGGTGCGCGGCGGCTCGCATTCCGGCAACGTCTCGGCGCTGGATTTGGCCCGCGAAGGCTGCCTGGACGTGCTGTCCTCCGACTATGTGCCGGCCAGCCTGATCCATGCCGCCTTCCTGCTGCATCACGGCCCCTTGGCCTGGACCCTGCCGGACGCCATGGCGCTGGTGTCGAAGAATCCGGCCCAGGTGGCGGGGCTCGCCGATCGTGGCAGCATCGACGTGGGCAAGCGGGCCGACCTGGTCCGCGTGGTCGACACCGGCGACATGCCGGTGGTGCGCTCGGTGTGGCGCCAGGGGAAGAGGATTTCGTGATAGGGCGCCCCGGCTTAAGTATTAGGCCGGGGCGTTTGTTTATCGTCTGTTTAATTCCTGTGAGGGCGCCGCACACATATTCAGGTCAACACCCTAGCCTTTTGGTGTTTTTAAAGAATTTGCCGAAAATTGCCGTTAACGCTTCATTATGGGGCAGGGGGCATAGTGCTTGAAAACCGGTCGCAAAGCGGCCGGAATGCTGAACCAAAACCCGGAAGAAGTCCGGAAGGAAAGGCAGGGCATGGCACCTTTGGTCCCCAAGGCGTCACTGTTGCCGGGCATGGTGTCCGACGAGCAACACCTTCATTTGTGGCAGCAAAGCATCGCGCCCATGTTGGACGCGCGCCCCGTCGATCATCAGGCGGCGCAGGCGCAGTTGCCGGTGATGCACCAGTATCATCTGGGACGTTACCTGTTCATCGACTGCGCCTTCACCGGTCAGCATTTCAGCCGCGACGCCGCCATGATGGCCCGGCACGACGACGCCGATCACCTGACGCTGCAGATGTATGTGAGCGGCGGCAACAAGGTGCGGAACGGCGATTGCTGTTTCGAGCAAAAACCCGGAATCGTCTATGGGGTCAACCTGGGCCACGAGGTGCAGGCGACATCCTTGGATTCCGAGGTGCTGGTCCTGGTTCTACCGCGCCAACTGATCCTGGACGAGGTGCCGATCCTGGCCGATTTGCGCGGGGCGGCGTTCAAGCCCGGCTCGGTCTGCGGCGAGCTGTTCCGCGACCACATGCTGTCCTTGCGGCGCCTGCTGCCGCAAGCCGGCATGGACACCATCCCGGCGCTGACCGATTCGTTGTTGGGGTTGCTTGACGCCCTGATGGCCAAGGGTGATGGCGCGGCGTCGGTGGCGCAGGGGGCCATGTTCACCTCGGTCTGCCATTACATCGACCAGCACCTGGACGATCCTGAACTCAGCCCCGACGGCATCTGTGCCCGCTTCAGGTGCTCGCGGGCGACGCTGTATCGCCTGTTCAAGCCCCAAGGCGGGGTGCGGGAACATATCCAGCGCCGCCGCCTGATGGCCTGCTTCAAGGCCATCGCTTCTCCCAAGCACGTGCATCGGCGAATTTTCGACATCGCGCTGGATTACGGCTTCATCTCGCCCAGCCATTTCAGCCACCTTTTCCGCCACCATTTCGGCATGACCCCCAGCGAGGCCCGCGACATGGGCGGCGAGCGCAAGGGGCCGGGGCTGGAATTGGCCATGCCCAGCGGGTGCAGCGCCGCCGAGGATTCCGAGCGCATGTGGCACTGGTCCAAGTCCCTGACCGCCAGTGCCGCGCTTCGCCATGCGGAATAGAAAAAGGCCCTGATCCGTAAGGAGAGCCGTTGGGACTAAGTGTGTTTGGTCATGCGCGGACTTGATCCACTGCTGTCCGGTTTAATTTTAGGCGTCGCGGCGCAAAAGCTTGTGCGGCGCGCCTTTCAGAGCCTCGAGCCCGGAAGGGACGCGAGTTATCGCCCCACACTCCGTCATGCCCGTGCTTGACACGGGCATCCCCGTGGCGCCGCACAAAAATCGATTGGAAACAGCACATTATGCGGATGCGCGTGGATGGCCGGGTCAAGCCCGGCCATGACGACGAGGGGGGATGGTCCTGAAAAAATTAAACCGGACAGCAGTGGGGCAAGCCCGGCCATGACGGAAAAATCTTCGGTGAATGAAAAGCCCCGCAACTGGCTCATGGCCTGCTGCGGGGTTGACATCAAACACACCTTGTCCCAACGGCTCTATCCGCAAGGACCGGGCCTTTTCCTCCCCGTCGGGCATGGTGCCTGCAATGAAAGGGGTCCTTGTCCAGGGGCAGGACAAGGACCCCGGTTGCCGGCGAAGGTGCCGCCTCGCCGGCAGGTGAATCTCAGAACACCCGACGCAAGCTGCTCTCGCGGCTGGTGCCGGTCAGCGACAGCGGGTTGGCCTCCAAGGCGATGGCGGTCTTGCGGGTCAGCACCGCCACGTCTTGGGCGTTCAAGCCGTGGCGCAATGTCTGCATCTGGCGGGCCACCGCCTCGCGGCCGGACAGGGTGGGGGCCGAATGCACCGCCAGGGCCGCGACCTGGCGTTGGATGCGGTGACGCTCGGCTTCGTCCAGGCCGTCATGCTGCTTGCGATGTTCAATCTGGTTGGCGATGCCGTGCTTGGCCTGCCACAGGATTTCCGCCCGGTCCTGGACCAGGGCGATGGCGACGGCCGCCTGCGCACGGTTTTTGTCCTCGGAACCGCGGCTGTCCTGGATGGTGGGCGCAACCGCCGTGGTGCCCGGGGTGGGCGTGATGGCCGAAGCTGCGGCGCCGATGGCTGGCGTGTGGGTCATCTTCATCTTCTCCCCCGTCGGGATGCTTTCCGACGTCCCGATTGTAACTCTGTGCGTATCGTGGGGATTGTTCCCCTGTCTCGGAAATCTGTCGCGATGATCTCAACGTCTATCCGTCGGAGCCGCGATCACCCGTCGTTGGCCGGCCCGTCGCCAAAGCCATAGCGTTGGTAAAGGCGAAACACATAGGCGCCGAAACTGGTGGCGGTGGTGTGCAAGCCGTCAAGGGCGGCACGGGTTTCCGTTGCCGAAGCGTGGATGGCGCGACCATGGCCGAAGGCTTCGGCCCAGCCATTGTTCAGGCCATGGATGTAAAGGCGCAAATCCGGCAGGGTGTCGGCCGTGAGGGCCAAAGGCACGCCCAGGGCGTCGCGCCCGGCCACCACCTCGCCACTCAGCAGGGCATAGACGGCTTCGTAGACCGGGCCGCGCAGCTTGGTGTCGTCCACCAGATGGTCCAGCCCGACCTGGCCCTGGCGGTCGGCGACGATCCAATGGTGTTCGGCGACCTGCAGACGGGTGAAGGGTGGCAAGCCGGCAAGGCGCAGCCAGCAATCGTTGCCGTCGGCTTCGCAGACGGCGATCATCGCTTCCGGGGACACTTGGTAGTCGGCGGGAAAGATCTGGCAGTCGCCGTTGGCCTTGCCGATCCCCAAGGTACCGGCGGCGACGAAATCCAGGTCGCGACGCAGGTCGTCGAACTGCCGGGCCAGATGGCGCCTTTCGCCGACGGTGCCGGCGGCCTGGGCGATCAGCGCCAGGTTGTGCATGCGGCATAGCACGTTCTCGATGACGTCCATGCCGTTCAAGGCCGCCTGGATCACTCCCATTTCCGGGTTGTCCGACGGCATGAAGAAATTGGTGGCCATTCTGCCCCTCCCCTCCCGTTCAACGCGTTCTGCGTCTTGCTACTTTAGTCGGGAAGAGAGGGGGGTGATTGTGTCGTCGTCTCCGATGTTTGTCGTCTTTGTCTCAGATGAACAATTTGCGCAGCCGCGACGAGGCGATGTCGATGATGGAGACGGTGGCGATGATGATCAGCATCACCGCGCAGGTCTCGGCGAAATAGAAGCCGCGGATGATTTCCCACAACACCACGCCGATGCCGCCGGCGCCGACCATGCCGACCACGGTGGCGGAACGGACGTTGGATTCGAAGCGGTAAAGCGAATAGCTGATCCACAGCGGCATCACCTGGGGCAGGATGCCATAGACGATTTCTTCCAGCAAATTGGCCCCGGTGGCGCGGATACCTTCCACCGGGCGCGGGTCGATGGCCTCGACGGCTTCGGAAAACAGCTTGGCCAGGATGCCGGTGGTGTGGACGAACAGCGCCAAGACGCCGGCGAACGGGCCCAGGCCGACGGCGACCACGAACAGCATGGCGAACACCATCTCGTTGATGGCGCGGAAGGAATCCATCAAGCGGCGCACCGGCTGGTTGATCCAGGCCGGGGCCACGTTCTCGGCGCACAGCAGGCCGAAGGGGATGGCGCAGACCACCGCCAGCGCCGTTCCCCAGATGGCGATGTGCAGGGTGATGACCATTTCTTCCAGGTAATAGCGCCAGTCGTGGAAATTGGGCGGGAAGAAGTCGGCCAGGAAGGTGCCCATGTTGGCGCCGTCCTTGATCAGCGCCAGCGGGCGGATCTCGGCGCCAGACCACGACCAGGCCAGGGTGGCGAAGATCACCCCCCAGGCCAGCAGCTTGACCAGGGACTGGCGGGGCGGCGGCGACAGGCGGGCGGTGTCGATGGCGGTGCTCATGGGCGGGGTTCCGAAATTGTGGACAGACGAAAGGCGGCCCCGGCTGACCGGGGCCGCCCACCAGGATGCGTGGCTTACTTGGCGGCCATCTTCTTGTTCAGTTCGGCCAGCTTGGCGTCGATCTCGGCCAGCTTAGTCTTCTTCTCGGCTTCGTCCAGCTTGCTGTCGCCGGCGATCTTGTTGCGGCTCTTGAACAGCTCAAGCTGACGGATGGGCAGCAGCTGGTCGTTGGTGGACGGCTTGAACGGCGCCCATTTCAGGCCGGCCAGCACTTCGATTTCCTTCTTCACCTGATCCTGGCTCTTGTTCGGCGCGGCGACGCCATAGGTCAGGAAGAAGGTCTTGATCTTGTCCTTGGAATCCTTGGACAGATCCTTGCGCCAGACGATGGGGTCGGCGGGGATCAGGGGCGAGGTCCAGATGACCTTGATGTTCTTGTACTTCTCGGGCTGACGCTCTTCGATCAGGCGCAGGTTCTCGGAATTGTTGGTGGCGACGTCCACCTGCTTGTTGGCCACCGCCATGGCGTTGGTTTCATGGTTGGCGTTGACCACGCGCTTGAAGATCTTCTTGGGATCGTCGATGCCGTTCTGGGCGAAGACGTAATAGCCGGGAACCAGGAAGCCCGAGGTCGAGTTCGGATCGCCGTTGCCCAAGGTCAGCTCGCCGGCGTTCTTCAGCACGTCGGCGACGCTGTTCAGGTTGCTGTCCTTGTGGGCCAACAGATGCGACCAATAGCCGGGATTGCCGTCGATGTCGACGGACTGGACGAAGATTTCGCCTTCGGCGCGGTCGACGGCTTCCATGGCCGACTTGTTGCCGAACCAAGCCACCTGCACCTTGTTGAAGCGCATGCCTTCGATGATGCCGGCATAGTCGGGGGCGAAGAACGCCTTGATCTTGAAACCGGTCTGCTTTTCCATTTCCGCCAGGAAGGGAACCCATTCGGTCTTCAGGTTCTGGCTGGATTCGGTCGAGATGATGCCGAAATTCAGGGTTTCTTCGGCCACGGCGGGGGCGGCGAGCAGGCTGCCCAGGGTGGCGGCGGCCAGGATGGTCGCGGAGATCTTCATGGAATGGCTTCCTTTGGTGGATGGGCGGGGGGATGAACTAGCCGGCGACGGCCAAGGCCGTGTCGGTGATGTAGCTGGCCGATCCCTGGATGGGGGCGGTCAGCTCGTCGGCCTCGGCGCCGTACAGGTCGCGCAGCGTCGAAGGCGTCAGGTTGGCGCTGGGGCCGTCGAACACGATTTGGCCTTTCTTCAAGGCGATGGTGCGTGGGCAATAGCGGATGGCGAAATCCACCTGATGCAGGCAGACCACCACCGTGGTCTTGTCCTCGGCATTGATGGTGGCCAGGGTTTCCATCACCCGGCGCGACGATTCGGGGTCCAGGCTGGCGATGGGTTCGTCGGCCAGGATGATCTCGGCCCGCTGCACCAGGGTGCGGGCGATGGCGGCGCGTTGCTGCTGGCCGCCCGAAAGCGTGGAGGCCCGCTGCCAGGCGGTTTCGGGAATGCCGACGCGGGTCAGGGCTTCGAAGGCCCGTTCGCGGTCTTCCAACGGGAACAGGCCGGTCAACGACCGCCACAGCGGCAGACGGCCCAGGGCGCCGGTCAGCACGTTGGTCATCACCGGCAGGCGGCCCACCAAGTTGAATTGCTGGAAGACGAAGCCGATGCGGGCGCGGGTGGCGCGGATGTCGGTGGCCAGACGGCCGCGGGCCTGGACCGGACGGCCCATGACCTCGACACTGCCGCCTTGGGCCGAGGAATCGCCCACCGCCAGCCCGGCCACGTGACGCAGCAGCGTCGACTTGCCCGAGCCCGAGGCGCCGATCAACGCCACCATCTCGCCGGGATTGATGTCCAGGCTGACACCGTCCAGCGCCTTGCAGCAATTGAAGGTCTTGTGCAACCGGGTCACCTTGATCGCCGGAACCATCACCTTGGCGGCTTTGGTCATACTTGTCCCCTGGGGTTGAAATTGGTTGCCCCGAGGATAGCGTTGAATGGCGACAGTTTTATTGAAGGTGTGTTTCCGTTTTGTGAAAATAAAGTCATGACAACTTATGGATATGTATAGCCATGAAGATAGACAAGGTTGTGATTCATCCGGAGTGATACTTGTCAATGAATTCTTGTGCGTTCAGGCTGCGGAAGTCTGGCAGCGCTTGGCGCAGTTTGTCATGGGGCCAGTCCCACCAAGACAAATGTAATAATTGTCTCTGTTGTTCTAAAGTAACGCGGCGACGAATGGGTTTGGCGGGAATCCCGGCGACGATGGTGTAGGGGGCGACGTCGTGGGTGACCACTGAGCCGGCGCCGACCACCGCGCCGGTGCCGATGCTGACACCCGCCATGATGATGGCGCCATGGCCGATCCATACGTCGTGGCCGATGCTGACCTTGTGGCTGCGGCGCCAGTCGAAGAAGTCCTGGTCGTCCTCGCCCAGGCCATAGGAAGCCGCTCGGTAGGTGAAGTGGTGGATCGAAGCCCGTTCCAGCGGATGGTTGCCGGGATTGATGCGCACCATGCGGGCAATCGAGACGAACTTGCCGATCTCGGCATGGATGCAGTCGCCGTCTTCCATCATGTAGCTGTAATCGCCGAAGCGGGTCTCGCGCATTTGGGTGCGCGCGTGGATGGCGGTGTAGATTCCCAA
>JAIWOG010000167.1 GCA_020217035.1 Magnetospirillum sp.
GGTGGTGTCGCTCACCTCGGCGGTGGGATCGATGAAGGGCGTGGGGCTGAGGGTGGTCATGGCGCGGCCTTGTGGTGGTTTGCTTCGTCATATGCCGCCGACGCGCCCGGATGTGTGACGGGCGTGTTAAATTGGTCCAAACATCTAGACAAGTGCGGAGATGGTCGCATCTTGACCCGACCCGTGCTAAGTCCATTCCCATGGACAAGAAAGACGACATGCTGCGGGCCTTGGCCCTGCCGTTCGAGCGCCAGGAACTGACGATGCCCGAACACGCCTTCTGGCTGCGGGCCGAAGCCGGTGAGGCGATGGCGCCGTGGCGCGACACCCTGGAGTGCCGGCAAAGTTTCCGCCCGGCCTTCGACCGCCTGGCCGCCGCCGGCTTCCGGGCGGTGGAGAGCTTGCGGGGCGGCTATGCCCTGGGGCTGGTGTCGCTGACCAAGCACAAGGCGGAAAACCGGGCGCTGATCGCCCAGGGGCTGGATTTGCTGGCGGCGGATGGTCTGCTGGTGTGTTGCGGCAGCAAGGACAGCGGCGCCGCCAGCCTGGAAAAGGAAGCGGCGCAGCGTTTCGGTCTGGCCGGCTCTTTGGCCAAGCATCAATGCCGGGTGTTCTGGCTGCACAAGGCCCAAGCCGAGGACTGGGCGGCGGAAGGGGCGCCCCGTTTGGTGCCGGAAACCGATCTGGTGGCTCGCGCCGGCTGTTTCAGCCCCGACCACGTCGATCCGGGCTCGTCCCTGCTGGCGTCATTGTTGCCCGGTTCCATGGCCGGGCGGGTGGCCGACCTGGGGGCGGGCTGGGGTTATTTGGCCGATTGGGTGCTGGGGCGGTTTCCGGCGGTGGACATGGTCGACCTTTACGAGGCCGAGGCCCTGGCCCTGGACGATGCCCGCGCCAACCTGGCCCGCTTCGGCGACCGCGCCGCTTTTCATTGGCGCGACGTCACCCAAGGTTTGGGCGAGGTGGCGCCCTATGATTGGGTGGTCGCCAACCCGCCCTTCCACGACGGCGCCAAGGCCGATCCCGGCATCGGCCAGGCATTCATCCGGGCGGCGTGGAAGGCCATTCGTCGCCGGGGCAAGTTCTGGCTGGTGGCCAACCGCCATCTGCCCTATGAAGCCGAGTTGCGGCGCTGGTTCCGCGACGTCGAAACCGTGGCCCAGGCCGAGGGCTTCAAGGTCTTCCAGGCCAGCAACCGTCACGACCGTTAAGGAAGTTCCATGCGTCTGGTCCGACTGATCGCCAATCTGGGTTACGGCAGCCAAAAGGACGTCCGCGCCATGCTGCGCGACGGCCGCGTCACCCGTGCCGACGGCAGCGAGCTGGTGGAAAGCGACAAGGTGGACGCCGCCGACATCCGCATCGACGGCGAGGAACTGGATCCGCCTGCCGGTTTGGTGGTGATGCTGAACAAGCCCGCCGGCTATACCTGTTCCACCAGCGATCCGGGCCGCATCGTCTATGAATTGCTGCCGCCGCGCTTCATGCGCCGCAATCCCATCCTGGCGCCGGTGGGGCGGCTGGACCGCGACACCACCGGATTATTGCTGCTGACCGACGACGGCAAGTTGCTGCATCGCCTGACCGCGCCGCGCCATCACGTGCCCAAGGTCTATGACGTCACCCTGGCGCGGCCGTTGGACGGCACCGAATCCGGGATTTTCGCCAGCGGCACCCTGATGCTGAATTCGGAAAAGACCCCCTTGGCCCCGGCCGAATTGCAGGTTCTGGGGCCGAATCAGGCGCGGTTGACCCTGCATGAAGGGCGTTACCATCAGGTCAAGCGCATGTTCGCCGCCCTTGGCAACCATGTGGAAAGCCTGCACCGTTCGGGTTTTGGTCCGTTGGGCCTGGGCGATCTGGCCGAGGGGCGGTGGCGGGCGCTAGAGGCCGCCGAAATCGCCGCCTTATAGCCCCTGGGCCACGTACAGGGCCTGGCCGGCGCTGTCGGTCAGGCGGTCGAAGCCGATGCCGTAAACCCGTTCCAGCACCGCCCCGTCCAGATCGGCCATGGCGCCGCGTGCCGCCACCTTGCCGTGGCTCAGCAGAAGCAAGTCCTCGGCATAGCGGGCGGCCAGGGTCAGATCGTGCAGCACCACCGCCGCGCCGCCATTGGTCGAACGCACCCACGACCGCAAGGCCGCCAACAAAGCGTGTTGATGGGCCGGGTCCAGGCTGGCGGTGGGTTCGTCCAGCAGCAGATAGGCGGGGTGGCCGTCATCATTGGCCGCCAGTTGCGCCAAGGCGCGGGCGAAATGGGTGCGCTGGCGTTCGCCACCTGAAAGCGTCGGCATGGGGCGGTCGCCAAGATGGGTGATGTCGGCGGCCGCCATGGCTTGGGCGACGATGGCGGCCCGCTGTTGGGGCGGCGGCTGGGTCAGGGCGAAACCCAGCCGCACCACCTGTTCGACGGTGAAGGGAAAGGCCAGTTGCGTCGATTGCGGCACCACGGCGCGACGGCGCGCCAGCTCATGGGTCCGCCAATGCGTCAAAGGCTTGGCCTCCAGGGTCACCTGCCCAGCGCTGGGTTTGCGTTCGCCGGCCAACAGCGACAGCAACGACGACTTGCCGGCGCCGTTGGGGCCTAAGATGGCGGTGATACGACCGGGGGCGACGACGGTGTCCACCTGATCCAACAGGGTGGCCGCACCGATCTTCAGGCTGACACACTTGGCTTCGATCATCGGCGCAGCAACCACAGGAAGAAGGGGGCGCCCAACAGGCTGCACAGCAGGCCGACGGGCAGTTCGGCGGGGGCGGCGAGCAGACGGGCGGCGGTGTCGGCGCCCACCAGCAATATCGCCCCCAACAGCATGGATGCCGGCAGCAGCACCCGATGACCGGCACCCAGCACCAGCCGCACCAGATGGGGCACCACCAATCCGATGAAGCCCACCGGTCCGGCGGCGGCCACCGCGGCGCCCACCCCCAGGCAGGTCAGGCCGACGGTCAACCGCACCATCAGGCGCGGGTCCAGACCCAGGTGAAAGGCTTCGCGTTCGCCCAGGGCGAAGACGTCCAGCCGGGTGGCCAGGGCCAGCAAGCCGACCAGCGACACGGCGACGGGCGTCAGCGACGGCGTCAGGGTGCTCCATCCCGCCGCGCCCAGGCTGCCCATGGTCCAAAAGGTCAGCTGGCGCAGTTGCAGGTCGTCGCCCACATAGGAAAACAGCCCGATCCCGGCCCCGGCCAGGGCGTTGACGGCGATGCCGGCCAACAGCATGGATGGCGGAGACACCATGCCGTGGCGGCGACCCAGGCCATAAACCGCCAAGGTGGCCAGCACGGCGCCGGCAAAGGCGGCCAAGGGCAAGGCCAGCGGTCCGGCCAGATGCTCACCGCCCAGCACGATCATGGTCGCCGCCCCCAGGGACGCCCCGGCAGAAACCCCGATCAGACCCGGATCGGCCAGGGGATTGCGGAAAATGCCCTGGAGCGACGCCCCGGCGGCGGCCAGCATGGCGCCGACCATCAGCCCCAGGATCACCCGGGGCAGGCGGATATTGTCCAAGATCAGTTTTTGCTGGGCGCTGAGAACGGAAGAATCGAACGGCCACAACGCCACTGCTTTCAGGGGAATGGCGGCGCTGCCCAGGGCCAAGCCCAGCAGCGCCACCAAGACCAAGGCCAGCGGCAAGGCGATAAAGGCGGTCCGGGTCATCATGCGGCCCGGATCACGCTGGCCAATTGCTGGACGGCGAGCGGCGAACGCGGTCCCAGTCCCAACAGCAACTGGGCTTCCAGCACCACCACCCGGCGAGCGGCCGCCGCCGGGGTGGCGGCCAGATGCGGCAGGGACAGCAAGCCATCCAGCCCCCCGGCCTGGGCCAGGGCGGAAGACGAGATCACCAGCAATTCCGGCGCCCCGGCGATGGCGGCTTCCATGGAAAGCGGCTTGATGCCGGAAAAGCCGATGGAATTGCGAGCCCCGGCCAGACGCAAATACAGGTCGGGCACGGTGTCCTGGCCGGCGGCCATCCAGCCATTGCCGCCGGGATGGATCAGGCACAGGGCCGACAGGCTGTTGGCCGAGGCTTGGGCTTGCAATTGTCGCCGCAATTGAGCGGCCAGCTTTTCGCCCTGTTGCTGATGGCCCAGTCGTTCGGCGATCAGGGTGATCTTGGCCTCAAGGGTGGCCAGGTCGGGGCGTTCGGGGACTTCGTCCACCGGGATGCCGGCATCGCGCACCCGGGCCAGCACTTCCGGCGGGCCCGAGCCTTCCTGGGCGATGATGCGGCTGGGGGCCAAGGACAGCAGACCTTCCGCCGCCAAGGCCCGCATGTAGCCCACCTTGGGCAGGCTGGCCGTTGCTTGGGGGAAGCGGCTGGTGGTGTCGGTGGCCACCACCTGGTCGCCGGCTCCCAGGGCGAAGACGATCTCGGTGGTCGGCGCCCCGATGGTGATCAGGCGTGCCTCTCCCGCCGCACGGGCCAGGCGGGGCGCCAGTGCCGCGGCGGCAACATTCGCCAAAACCGCGCGGCGAGAGAAGCGGGCGGCCATCCCCTAGGCCGCCTTGCTGGCGTCGATACCGGGCAGGCTGTGCAACAATGCGCGCCAATCGGCCCGTTCCGGGGTGCCGGGCTGACGCTCGCCCACCAGGATGGCGACGTTACGCTGATCGGCATCGTACAGTTCCAGCGCGGTGATCGCCCCTTCGCGGGTCGGCTTGACCACCACCCAGGCCGAGGTGATCAGGTCGGCGCGGGCATGCAGGTTGAAGCGCGGGTCCATGACGTTGACCCATGCATCCTTTTCCATCACCCGTTGGATGGGGCCGGTGTGGATCTGGATGCAGCCGGCATTGCCGACGAAGATCATGAACGGCAATTGGCTGGCCTGAACCGCGTTCAGCACCTGCGACAAGGCGCAACCGGTGACTTCCCGGGCATATTCGGGGCCGGCCAGACGCAGAGCCTGGTGCCGATCGACGCCGTATTCCTGCAACATGGAATGGAAGTGATGGACGTCGGTCATCGCCGCCCAAGAGGCCCGCAAGCCGCTGACGTCGATGGAATCGTCGGCGCGCGGGGGCAGTTTGCGGCGTGGCGGCGCCACTTCCAGGGTCGGGCTTTGGTCGGCGGCGGTGAATTCCGCGACGAAGGCATCCCAGGCGGCGCCATCGGTGGCGTCGGTTCGATAGATCTTGTGGACCGCCTCGCCATGGATGTCGAAGACCTGGATGGCCTGGCGCGGGCCGTGGCGGCTGTCCATGCGCACGTGGAACGTATGGTTCCAGTGGCCCAGGAAGATGCGCAAGTCCACTTCGCCGTTCAGCACCAGTCCGGTGGTGCCGGTGACGCTGATCTTGGCGAAACTGCCGATCTTTTCATGCACGATGCTGTCGTTGCGGGTGATGACCTTGACCTCGCCCAGTTTTTCCAGGCGCGGCAATTGGGCGATCCAGTCGACGTCCAGGCGGGTGACGCCGTTGCCCGCGCAGCCGGCGGCCACCAGTTGGGCTTCGGACACACCGGCCTGGGCCGCCAGATCGCGGGCATAGCCCTTGGCGGTGCCGGCGGCGATCTCGTTCCACAATGCGGTCAGATTATTGCTCATGGGGTCTCCGTTCAGCTGTTGGAAATGGAAAAGGTGACGGGAATCTCGACCCAGGCGGCCACCGTGTCGCCGGCCTGGGTCATGGGACGGAACCGCCAGCCGCGCACCGCTTCCAGGGCGGAACGGTCCAGCAGGTTTTCTCCCGACGACCGCCATAAAGTCACCTCGCTGGGGTGGCCGGGGCGCTCGACCAGGGCGCGGACCACCACCGTGCCCTCGATCTGTAGACGGCGGGCGACCGGCGGATAGTGGGGAGGGACCGGCGGGCTCAGGTAATCCGGATTCAGCACCACCGGCAGCGGCCGTGGCGTCGTGTCGGCGGTGTTGGTGACGGAGGGGGTGGATATTGTGGACGACGGGGATTCCGAAGCGGCCGGGCTTGCCGCCGACGGTGTGACGTCTGGGGCGGGGGCTGGAACGGATGTCGGCTCGGGACGCTGGATGGTCTTCGGGACGGTTTTGACCACCGGTTTGATCGCTGATTTGGCGGCCGTCCGGGCCGGTGCCGCCATCGCCACCGGATCGGCGGGGGCTTGCGGTTGCGGCAGCGGCGGGTGGACGAAGGCCAGGGTCACGGTGTGGAAGGCTGGCGACCGGGCGGGGGGCGTCGTCGGAAGGCTGGCCATGGCCAGGGCGGCGATGGCGCACCCATGGACCAGGGTCGAGGCCGTTATGGCCGGGAACAAAAGACGACGCGCAGCCTTGGCCATGGTCAGAACTTCACGCTCAGGCCGGCCTTGACGGTGCGTCCGGCTTCCCAGATGGCGCTGTCATGGGGGCGGTAATACTTGTCGAACAGATTGTCGACGGCGAAGTCCAGACGCAGATCGTCGTTCAATTGCGGTGGCGTCCACGACGCGAAAATGTCGTGCAGCGCATAGCCGCTGGACGCGGTGCCCGAACTGTTGACCCGGTTCTGCGCCGCCACCAAGGCGGTGCGCCAGCCGGTTTCCACCCCCATTTCGGTGAAGCGGTGGCCGATGGTGAAACTGACCTGGTCGGCGGGGATGGAATTCAGCGAGGTGTGGTCGGTGACGTTCTTGCCGCGGATCAAGGCGCCGCCGACGCTGCCGAACCACGAAAGCGAGTCGTAGGCCAGTTCTGCCTCGATGCCGCGTATGCGGGCCTTGTCGATGTTGCGGGTGGTGGTGGTTGTGGTGCCGATGGTCTGTTCGATGTAGTCGGAGACATTGTTCTGATAGGTCGCCAGCTTGCTGGTCAGCTTATCCTTGGGTGACACCACGTCTCGCCATTTCAGGTTGGCACCCAATTCGAAATTGTGGGCGGTTTCCGGCTTCAGATCGGGATTGGCGATGAAATTATTGCCCGGGTAATGCTGGCCGGAATTGAACATGGTGGTCAGTGACGGCGCCCGGAATGCCTGGGAATAAGACGCGTAAGGCTGGGCCCACGGCGTCAGTTGGTAGGCCAGTCCCAATTTGGGGGAGAAGGCGCCGTCGGAGCGCTCGCGCTGGCCCGTCGCCGACAGATCGAAGGAATCGTAACGCAGGCCCGGCGTGACGGTCAGCGCTCCGAAACCGATTTCGTCTTGGACGAAGCCGCCCAGGATGTCCATGGTGGCGTCGGGATACCAGCCGGGGGTGGAGACGCCATTACGCTTGCCCGCTTGACGGTCGCGATAGCTTTCGACGCCATAGGTCAAAGCGTGCTGACCGCCCAGGGCGCCGAAGCGGCTGGTATTGGCGATGTCCAGACCTTCGGTGACCTGATCGCGTTCGTCCAGACGGCGGTCGGACTGGCGGATGTCGTCCAACTCGGTTTCGTTGCGGTAAAGCGTGGCCTTGAGATTGAACAGCATGTCCGATGGCGCGTCATAGACGTAATGCAGCGCATAGGAATTGCGCACCGAATCACGGTCGGCGGTGTTGGCGGGCGCCCCGTTCGAACTGGAATCGGCGGTCAGCGGGATGGTGGTGTTGCTGACATAGCGTTCGGCCTGGGCGGTGACCTTATGGTTGGGGGCCGGGATGACCGACACCTTCAACAGACCCGAGACGATGTTGTCGCCGGAATCCACCAGCTTGTCGCCGTTGCCGTTTTCCATATTGCCGAAATTGCGGTGGCTGACGCTGGCCAGGATATCCAGACCGTCCAGCGGCCTGGCATAGGCGGTGCCGGTCACGTGGTTCTCGTTGGGGTTGGTGGCGTAGGAATAACGGGCCTGCCCCCCCATTTTCTGTCCCGGCTTCAACAGGTCGGCGGCGTCCTTGGTGGTCATGTTGATGACGCCGCCGATGGCGCCCGATCCGAACATGGTCGAACCGGGACCGCGCAGGACTTCCACCTGCTTCAACAGGTCGGGTTCCATGAACAGCCGCGCTTTGTGCCCGACCTGATAGTTCTGCCGTGCGTCGTCGATGCGGATGACCACCCGTTCGTCGCCCAGGCCACGGATGGTGGGCGACATCACCCCGGCGCGCGGACCGCCGGAAAAGCTGACGCCCGGCACGTCGCGCAGGATGTCGCGCAGATCCTGGGGCGCCAGGCGTTCCAGTTCCTCGGCATCGACCACGGTGACGGCGGCGGTGGTTTCTTCGACCAGTTTTTCGGTGCGGGTGGTGGTGACCGACACGCCTTGCAGGCGGGTGGCGGTCTCTTGCGCCTGGGCTGCGCTGGCGGCGGTCAGGATCAGCAGCGACGGAATCAGGGTGCGTTTAGCAGGCATCAAGTCACCTTCATCAGCGGATGGAGATGGTCTTGGCTGGCTGCCTGGGCGAAGTTCGCCGTGAGTGGCTGGCTGGACCGGTTGAAACTGTGTCGTTTACTTGGTCAGCAGCAATTTTCCGTTGCTGGTCAGGCGCAGCAGGTATTCCTGCCCCTGATGGACAATCACCAATTCGTTGTTCTTCCCCAGCAGTTTGTCCAAAGGAACGCGACGACGTCCATCGGGGCCGATGACGAGACAGGTGCGTTGCGAAGTGGCGATGGGCGAGCTCACGGGATCCGGAAAATGATGTTGGTCAAGTTCCGATAATGATAATGCGAGTCGTTATCATGTCAACATTATTTCCATCCGCCCTACCAAGGAAAGGGGCGCTTATAGGTAATCCAGCAGTCTCAGGCTGTTCAGCTTGCCCAGGACCGCGTAGGACGCCTCCAGCGTTGTCTCGTATTGCGAGATTTCCACCGCCACCTGGGCGGTGTCCACCGCCTTGATGTCGCTGATGCGCTCGCTGATCAGCGAGGCGGCGGTGTCCTGGCGTTCCAGCCAGCTTTCCAGGCGGCTGGCGTTGACGCCCAGACGGCCCTGGGTTGCCAGCAACTCGTCCATGGCCTCGGTGGCCAGGTCATAAGCCTCGGCGATGGCGTCTTCGTCGCTGGCGTCGATGTTGGCCAGCATGTTGGCGGCGCGAAGCGCCTTTTCGAACCCGGATTCATTGGCGGTGACGCCGTAATCGACGCTGGCGGAATCCGTCACCTTGACCGATTGCACCGAATCGTCACCCAGGTAATAAGCGCTGTCGGGGGTGGACGGCGTGGTGGGCGCCGTCAACAGCGACACGTCCACCGGGGCGGTGGTGGTCTGGCCGCCGCCGAACAGATAGCGGCCGTCCACCTGCAAATTCATCAAATTGGCCAGGTCCTCAAGCAGGGTCTCGCCGACTTGGTTGTAATCCACCGAATCGGACGTTTGGGTGGACATGGACGACAGGGTCGAGCGCAGCTCGCTCATCAACTCGATCATGGACCCCACCGCGTCAGACATGGCTTCGGCCCGATCCAGCGCGGTCTGGGTGGTGTCGGAGCGGCCTTGCAGGTCGGCAAGCTGGCTTTCCATGGAAATCAGCTTGCCGGCGCTCGAGCCCAGGGCGGCATAGGTTTCTTCGGTCAACCCGGACGATTGGGCAGTCTGCTTTTCGGCCAGCCTGGCCTGGACGGTCATGGCCGAGCGGAGAAGGGCTTGGCCGAGTCCGGCGGTGGAGACACGTTCCATGGCGCTAGCTCACTGCGGAAAGAAGGGCGTCGAACATTTCCTGGACGGCGGCCAGCACCTGGGCCGAAGCCTGGTAGGCGCTTTCCAGTTCCGAGATGCGGGCGGTTTCCTCGTCGATGTTGACGCCATATTGCGACGAGAACGAATCGGTCAGCGCCGTCAGCGTGGTTTCCTTGGACGTGGCGTCGCTTTCGGCGGAGGATTGCCACGATCCCACGTCAGCCACCAGGGCGGCGGCTTTGTCGGTGGATATGACGTCGGCCATGGCCTGCGACAGCGCACCGGCCGACAGCGACAGGCCGTCGTCGGTCAGGGACGCCACCGACAACAGGGACGGGTCGGCGGCGATGTCCGACCGCACATAAAGATCCTCGGCGCCGTCGCCGGTGAACAGGTCGTTCAGGCCGAAAGCGGACGACACGCTGTCGCCGCCGATGTCGCCGCCCGACAGCGTCACCCCGGTCGAGGAATCGGTGGTGGTGATGACCA
>JAIWOG010000168.1 GCA_020217035.1 Magnetospirillum sp.
ATTGGCCGTCGGCATCCAGGCTGGCGCTGATGCCGCTCGTCGCGTTCAACTGGGTCAGCAGGTCGTCGACGCTGCTGACCGTGGTCATGTCGATGTCGGAGCTGCTGACCAAATTGCCGTCTTCGTCGGTCACCGCGATGGTCAAGGTGCCGGTGGCGCTCAGCGCGTCGGTCCCCGACAGCCCGGAAACCGAACCGGTCAGGGTGGATGGCGCCGGCAAGGCGCTGCCCGAATTGTTCAATTCGTTCAGTTGGTCCATCAAATCGGTGGCGATCACATCCAACTGGTCTTGGACGTCCACCAAGGTCTCGTCGCGCAATTCCACCAAAGCCGCCAAGCTGCCCGACTTGATGGAATTGGTGATGTCGGCGCCGTTCAGATTGATGGAATCGAAGCCGGTGGGATAGACGGTTTCCGACGTCACCGTGTTGGTGGCCTGGTAGGAAAGCTCGTGCACCGAAGAGTTCAACAGCGGCTGGCCGCCGGTATAAATGGTCATGGCGCCGGTTTCGTCGGTGAAATAGCTGATGTTGATCTGTTCCGACAATTGGGTGACCAGCACCATGCGTTGGTCTTCCAGGTCGGCGGTGGAATCACCCCGCGCCTGGGCGGTGACGATGGAATCGTTCAACTCGTTGATGGCGTGCAGGGTGTCGTTGATGGTCTGGACAGCGCTTTCGATGTCCTGGTCGGTCTGGGCCCGCAGGTCCTGGACCTGGGCCGAGGTGTCGCGCAGGCTGGCGGCCACGTCGGTCAATTGCAACACCGCCTGGGTCTTCAGCGTCTCGCTTTCCGGGGTGGCGGCCAGCTCCTCGAAGGTGCTCGCCAATTCCGAAAGCGCGGTGGCCAGGGTGTCGCCGTCGTCGCTGGACGACAATTGCCCCATGATGTCGGACAACTGATCCAGATAGCTTTGGGTGGTCGCCGCCTCGGCGTTGCCCGAAGTGGCGGCGACGATGCTTTTCAGCAGGTTGGCATCGACCTTGGAGATCACCACCGTCAGGTTGACGCCGGTGCCGATGCCGCCGCCGCCAGAGGTGGTGCTGGTCAGGACCCCCGACTTGACGGTGTAGCCCTCGGTGTCGGAATTGGCGATATTGTTGGAGGCGATCGCCAGTTCGCTTTGGATGGTGCGCAGCGACGACGTCGCCGAACTCAATGCCAGGGACAGGGACATGGCGGCCTCCTCGGATCCGGGGGGATCAGGCGTGGTAGTTGTGACCCAGGGCGGACAGCTTCAGGTCCAGCGGGATGTCGCCCTTGGCGCCATAAGGCCGGCTGCCGGTGCTGTCCTGGCGCAAGGCTTCCAGAACCGCTTCGACGCGGCGGCGCGAGGCGACCATGGCGGCTTCCAGGCGGGTGGCGTTTTCCTGTGTGGCGCCGCGCAAGGCGGTCACGGCGGCCATCAGCACCCGGCTGAAATCCGGGTCCTGGGCCAGCAGGGCGGCGCCTTCGGGCCCCAGATCCTCCCACAATTCGGCGTATTCGCCGGCCAGCACAGCCTTGCGCTCGGTGCTGGCGGCCAGACCCGCCGGATAGCCGGCGGCCAGGGCGCGGTTTTCCTCGGCGATCAGCGTGGACAATTCGGTCACCGTCTCCAGCAGCGCTTCGGCCAGCTGACGGGCGGGGCGTTCGGTGGCGACGGGGTGCGGGATGATGGGCAGCATGGGATTCACTCCTGCTTACGGGCGCCGCAGCGCGATGCTTTCCTAGGGGCGCCGCAGCGCGATGCTTTCTTAGGGGCGCCGCAGCGCGATGCTTTCTTAGGGGCGCCGCAGCGCGACGACGTTCTTGGCGGCGCCATAGGCGCGGGCGGCGTCGGTGCGATGGTTCAGCGCCTTCAACTCGCCGGCCAGTTGGCCCAGTTCGGTTTCCAGGGCTTCCACCAAGGCTTCCAGGTCGTGGGTGACCAGGGCCAAGTCGCGACGGCGCAGGCGGCGCTGGTCGTCGGACAGGTTGGACAACTGCGCGGCCAGGTGGATGGAAAGGGTGGCGGCGTCGGTCTCGGTCAGGTCGGCGGTCCCCATCCGCAGATGGGCCTGGGCCAGGGTGCGGTTGGCTTGGGCTTCCACGGCGGTGACGGGCCGGGCTTGATTGGTCTTGTGGTTCATGGCTTTTCCTCTTGTCTTAGCGAACGGCCGCCATCAGGTCGTCGAACATGTCGGAACAGGTGCTGATCACTTGCGAGGCGGCGCCATAGGCCTGCTGGGCGGCGATCATCCGGGTGAACTCGTCGGACGTGTCGACGGTCGAGGATTCCAGGGCGCTGGCGGTGATGGTGGCGACACCGTCCTCGCCGGCTTCATGCAGGGTGAAGTCGCCGGAATTGGCGGTCTGGCGGTAGATGCCGCCATTGGTGACCTCCAGGCCGTTGGCGTTGGGGAAGTCGGCCACCGCGATCTTGTAGATGGCGACGTCCATGCCGTTGTCGAAATGGGCCCAGATCACCCCGGTGTCGTCGATCTCCACCGAGGACATGGCGCCGTATTCGACACCGTCACCGGAAATCGAGGTGATCGAGATGTCGGGATCGTCGCTGTTGGACGAATATTGGGTCAAGGAGCCGGTGCCGCTGTCCTGGCCGACGTCGATGGAAATGGTGGAAATGTCGGACGCCCCGGTGGTGAAGCTGGTGATGCCGATTTCCAGCTCGGTCGCCGTGCCGGTGCTGTCGGTGATGGTGGAAAGCGCACCATCGGCGAAGGTCAGGGTGAAGGGGCCGCCGGTCGTGGTGCCCGAGGTGGACGAGGTATCCGAACTGAGCACCGGGTCCGAGAATGACAATTCCCATTCGTTGGCGGCGGTCTTCTCGTAGCTCATGGTCACGGTGTGCGACACGCCCAGCGCGTCGAACACCTCCATGGTGGCGGTGACGACGTCGCCCACTTCGGCGTCGGCCGGCAGGTTGGCCTGGATGGTCTCGGCGCTGGTGGCCTCGGCGGTGCCGGTGAAGCGGTTGACGTTGACGTCTTCCAGGGTCGAGGCCGAATTGGTGGACCCGGCGATGACGTTGCCGTCGGCATCGGTTTCCCAACCCTGCAGGTAGTAATTGCCGATGCACATGAAGCCGTCGGCGTCGATTTCGAATTCGCCGTTACGGGTGAACATGGTTTCTTCGCCCGAGGTGCCGTAGGTGACGACGAAGAAGCCGTCGCCATCCAGCGCCAGGTCGGTGGAGTTGCTGGTGGCGCTGATCACACCCTGGTTGGTGATGTTCTGGCGCACCGAGGCGGACACGCCGCCCGAGGCGTAGGACGTCGCCGAATAGGATTGCGTCACCAGCGTCTTGAAGCTGGTGGTGTTGGCCTTGTAGCCGGTGGTGGAGGAATTGGACAGATTGTCCGAGATGATGGCCAGCGCCGTGCTTTGCGACTTCAACGCGGTGACGGCGGAGTTCATGGCTCCAAGAAGGCTCATGGTCAGTCTCCCCGCTTACGAGGCCAGGCGGGCGACGGCATCAAGCGTGATGCCCATGTCGCCCAGTTCCAGGACGGTGGTGCCGTCCACCGAGGAAACCCCGGTGACCTTGCCGCTGACGAAGGTGGTGCTGTCGATGGATTCGCCGCTGGAATCGGTGGCGGTGACGGTCAGGGTGTAGGCGCCGCCTTCCACCACGTTGCCGTCGCTGTCGGTGCCGTCCCAGGTGAAGGTGTTGCGGCCCTCGTTGGTGGTGCCGGTGCCTTCCCACACCACGTTGCCGTCCTCGTCGGTGACGGTCAGCGTCACTTCCTCGGCGGCTTCGTCCAGGGAATAGATCCATTCGGCGTCCACCGTTCCGTCGTCCTGGACGCTGATGGTGTCGCCCTGGGCCTCGACGGTGTGGCCCATGTAGCCGACGCCGCTGGACAGCCCGAAGGTGTCGAGCGAGCTTAGGACCTCGTCCAGCTTGTCGTTGGTGGCGATCTGCTGTTCCAGGTTCGAGTATTGCACCAGTTGGTTGGTGAACTCGGTGGCGTCGGTGGGGTCCAGCGGGTCCTGGTATTGCAATTGCGCCACCAGCAACTGGATGAACATGTCGTAGTCGGCGGAAAGTCCAGAAGTGGTCGACGACGACGTCGACGTGGTCGTTTCTGTGGTCGATGTGATGGCAGATGTCATCGCGGCGCACTCCGGAAGAATATTTGCGGCGGATGGCCGCTCTTGTTTTCTTCTACGGATATGATTCGCCGGATCAGGCGGTGATTTGTCGCGCCATTTGCTGATTATTTGTTGGCGTCACCAAAACGAATTGGCCGCCATGACTGATACGGTCATGGCGGCCAATTCGGGCACGAAATAATCACGGCGTCATGCCCGCGCAGGCGGGCATCCAGGAGTCACGGTAAAGACGGTGGAGCCCCTGCTGGATTTCCGCTTTCGCGGGAATGACGGGGGATGGAAATCAGTTCTTCGGCTTTTCCGAGCCGGCGGCGGCGATGATGCGGTCGGCCAGGCCGGCGGGGGCCTTGGGTTGCCCCGCCTTGATGGAATCGGCCAAGGCGAGGGCTTCGGCCAGGGCTTCCACGGCAGCCGGTGATTGTTCCAGCAGGATTTCGGCGGCTTTTCGCTGCGCGTCGGGCCAATGGGCCAGGTCGCAGCCCAAACGGTCCAGCAGGTCGGAGAATTCCCCGACGGAGAGTATCAGGTCGCTCATGTCGCCTCGGTTTCTGCGATGGCGTTGACAAAGGCCGCCCTTTGGACAGCCGTGCGAGCTTAGCCGAATTCATCCCGCGATAACAGGTCTCAAGCGTCTAAATTAGTTGGATGGCGGGTATTCGCGACGGTCTCGGCCTTCATGCCGGCGATCTCGGCCCAGGCGTCGCGCAAGGACCGCAAGCCTTCGCCGATGCGGCGGCAACTGGTCTCGGCGTTCTTCTTGCCGACACTGGCCAGCAGCGCCTGCATGTTGGCGCGGTAAGTGTCGGCCAGCCCGGCCGCCAGCGTGCCACCGGCTTGCAGGTCCAGCGCCGCCAGCAGGCCGCGCAGGATCTCGATGGCCCGCATGGTTTCCTGGTGCTGCTTGATGTAGTCGCCGCTGGCCGCGGCCATGCCGGCATTGTGGATGCGGACCAGGATGCCGTCGTACAGCAGCACCACGGCTTGCAGCGGCGGCGTGGTCATGACGGCGGTCTGATAAGCGGCGATGGCTTGTTTGGAGAGGGTCATGGCTCAATCCTCGGAATCGGCGTTGTTCATGGCTTCCAACAGGTCGAGGGTGGATTGCGCCTCGGCCAGCTTGGCTTCGATACGGGCGTATTTGTCGAGCAAGTATTCACGATAGCTTTCGGCATTGGCTTCGATGGTGCTGATGCGTTCTTCCAGGTCGTCGTTGGAGTCCTCCAACTCGTCGATCATGGTGGTCAGCGTGCCGTCATATTCGTCGGCGACGGTTTCCACCGCCTGCCACATGCGGTCGGCGATGCCTTGGGACAGCGTCACGTCGATGGATTGCGAGGTCGACCCCGAAAACACCAGAGTCAGCCCTTCGTAATCTGTACCCTCGGCGCCGACGATACGGCTGCCCGACACGGTGAACAGCGATGTGTCGCCATCCACTGACACGGATGTGATGTTGCCGTCGGCATCGACGGTGATGTCCAAGGTGAACTCGGCCGCTTCCGGGCCGTCGCCATGGCGCAGCAGCGTCAGATTGCCGCTGGAGGTGGTGGCGGTATAGGCCAAGAGCGACTGGATTTCCTCGACGCTGTTCAGCAAAGCGTCGTCCAGCGTATCCTCGTCCAACACCAGATAGTTTTCCTCGTCGAAGGACAGTCCCAGCAGCGCCATGGAGTCTTCGCCGATGGAGGCGGTCAGCGCGTCCTGCAACTCGGTCGAAATGGATCGCAGGGTGGAATCGCCGAACAGAACGGCGGAATCGTCGGCGGTGCCGTCATCGGCGGTGGTCTGGTTGGTGATGACGAAGTCGCGGAAGGCGTTGTATGCCTCGACCAGGGCTTCGATCTGTTCCTTGATGTCGGATAGCGAGTAATCGGTCTCGATAGTCAGGGTGTTACCGGCTTCCGCCTTGTAAAGTGTCAGCGTGATGCCATCCAGTGCGTCGTCGATCTCGTTGCTGTCGCGGGTGATGGTGACGCCGTCGATTTCGACGATTGCCGCCTGGGCTTCCTGCAATACATCCAGTTTTTCACCGCTGGAATCGATCAGTCCCAGATCCTGCAACACGGTGCCGCTGGAATCGGCGAGATCGATGCTGGCGTTGGTTTCCGTCCCGGTCAGGATCAGCATGTATTCGCTGCTGGAAACCTGCAGGACCGACGCCTTGACCCCGGTATTGGTGGTTTCGGCGTTGATCGCCTCGGCGATGTCGGCCAACGACATGTCCTCGGTGACCGTGATGGTGGCGGAAGATGAGGTGCCGGAAAGCGTGCTGCCGATGGTGAACTCGCCCGACAGGCCGGCTTCGTCGCTTTTGCTCGACAGCGTGCCGCCGCCCAGACGTTCGGCGGTGGCGACCTGCTGGATTTCGACGCTGTGGCTGTCCAAATCGGCGCCGTCCTCGACGGTGACCGACAGCAAGGTGTCTGCATCGGTGCTGGTGGACGAGGTGAGGTAAGCGGTGCGGTTCAGGAAAGCGTCGTCTTCCTGGCCCGACGACGACGGGTCGCTGCGCAGTGCCTGAAGACTGTCCTGCATGGCCAGCAGCAGGGTCTGCATTTCCTCGTAGGCGGCGATCTTGGTTTCGTTGGCGGTGACCTTGGTTTCCAGACTGTCGGCGCGGGCCAGCTTGGCCTCGACGGCGGCTTCCACCAGGGCATCGGTGTCGAAGTCGTTGCGGTTCTGCGAATAGCTGACCGAGGACGTGGTGGTGCTGGTGGTCGAACTGACGGAATCGGTCATGGCGGCCTCGCAGGGGAAGGCGGTGGCCGGGACGTCATCGGTGGAAGACGCCCCGGCCGGTTTAACCGGCTAGGGGGCAGGAAGCCGGTTAGCTCTTCAGCAGGCTCAGCAGGTTCTGCGGCATCTGGTTGGCCTGGCTGAGCGCGGCGATGGCCGCCTGGGTCTTGACGTCGGCGGACGACAGTTCCGATTTCTCGGCGGCGACGTCGGCGTCCATGATGGCGGATTCGGCCGATTGCAGGTTTTCGGACGTGGTGTCGATGGTTTCCGAGCGGAACTCGAAGCGCGACATGGTCGCACCCACTTCCGCACGGGCCTGGATCACCGCGTCGATAGCGGCGTCAAGGGCGGTCAACGCCGTCTCGGCATTGGTCTGGGTGTCCACCGACGTGGAGGCCAGACCCAAGGCGGTGCTGTCCACGTCGTCGATGGAGACGTTGATGGTGTCGGTCGAGGTGGTGCCCACCATGAAATCGACGCCGGTCTTGGAGCCGCCGACGATGGTGACGCCGTCGCTGGCCAGCATGCCGACAGCCTGAAGCGTGGTGCCGGTGGTGTCGTCCATGGCGGTAACGGTGGCGCCATCGACGCCGGTCAGCACCAGACGCTGGCGGCCGTCGTCGTCGGTTTCCACCGTGGCGGTGACGTTGGCGGCTTCGGGGGTGGCGGTGTCGCCGGCATTGATGGAAGCGGCGATGTCTTCCAGCGACACCGAGCCGGTGGTGCCGTCATAGGCGTCGGAAATGGTGTAGGTGACGGTGTTGCCGTCGGAGGTGGTGATGGTGAAGACGTCGGCGTCGGCGGAATCGGTGATGTCGGCATACTGGGCGTCGGTCATCCATTGGGACGACACGGTGGCGTTGGCGCTGGTCGAGGCGTATTGCCCGGTGCCGTCCAGCAACGACACGCCGTTATAGCGGGTCGAACTGGCGATGCCGTCGATTTCTTCCAGCAATTCCTGGTATTCGGCGTCGATATAGGTGCGTTCGCTGTCGGTGACCGAGCCGGAATCCGATTGGGTGGCCAGCGACTTCATGCGCTGCAGGATGTCCGAGATGCGGGCCAGGCCGCCATCGGCGGTCTGCAGGATGGCGGTGGCCTGGCTGGCGTTGGTGGCGGCTTGGCTCAGCACGGTCACGTCGGACTGGATGCGAGTGCCGATGGCCAGGCCGGCGGCGTCGTCGGACGCCTTGGTGATGCGCGAGCCCGAAGCCAGCTTGGACAGGCTGGACGACTGGGCCTCGGAATTCAGGTTCAAATAGCGCAGGGCCGAATTGGCCGCGGTGTTGGTGGCGATGACCGGCATGATGCTGTCTCCTTCTGATCCAATTTTCGCCCCTTTTCTGTCGGGGCGGTCTTGGATGGAACGGATCAGTGCGCCGGTTCGGGCGGCGAATTTTAAGACCTATTCCGCCAGGGCCAGACGGACGTCGCGTTCCGAGCGGCGCAGCTTGTCGCGCAGCGCCTGGCGGCCGCGCTTTAACAGGCTTTCCACCGCCGAAACCGTGGTCTGCATGATCTCGGCGATCTCGGAATTGCCCAGATCGTCGAAATAGGAAAGGGTCAGCGCCAGGCGCTGTTGCTCGGGCAGGCGGCCCATGGCGTCGCTCAGCTTGCCGTAAACCTGACCGCGATGGATGGTGGTGACGGAATCGTCCTCGTCGTCCACGGGTTCGGCCACGTCGTCGATGCAGTCGTTGGTCGGGCGGCGCCGCAGGTCGATGCAGCGGTTGACCACCACCCGGTACAGCCAGGTCGAGAACTTGGCCTTGCCGTCCTGCCAGCCTTGCCGGTGGGTCCACACCTTGACCAGGCATTCCTGGGCCACGTCCTCGGCGTCGGCCTGGTTGCCCAGAACTCGAAGGGCGATGGCGTAGGCGCGGTCCACGTGACGCTCCACCAACTGCCGATAGGCGGCGGCATCGTCCTGTTTCATCCGCGCCAGCAGCGCTTCGTCGTCCATTTCGGCCAGGGACGGCCCGCGAGGGGCGGAAGAGGCTATGGGCTGGATCAGCATGGTCTGCACCCCGATCAGGATTGGCTTGTTACCGGTTTACACGGTGGCGCGGATGCTTCCTGGCGAAAAAAATTGAAAAAAATCATGATGTTAGCTAGGCAAATGCTGCCGGGTAGTAGGCAATTATTGCCGAGGCTTGGGTGGGCCGGGGGGCGGTGGTGGCCGCAGGTCGGCGATGGCACGGCGGCCTTCCTGGCTCATCTGCGGCAGGGCGTGGACCAGCATGCGGCCGATCAGGTCGCCGGCCTGCTGGCGCTTGGCGGCGAATTCGTCAACCAATTGGGCGAAGGCGACGGCGTCGAAGTTTTCCTGGCGCATCATCTGATTGGCGCGACGGTGGAAGTCGTCGAAGTCGTCAGGCTGGTGCTGGTCCAGGCCCTGTTCGGCGGCGACCCGGCGCAGGATGCGGGCGTCCTGTTCGGACAGCACCGAGGTCATGTGCTTCAGCAATCCGTCCGGTGGCGGCGGAGCAAAAGACTTTTGCGGATGTGGCGTCAGCAGCATGCCGGCCAGGAAACCGTTGGCGGCCAAGGACGTGACCAGCAGCCAAGTGCGAAGATGGCGGAAAGTCATGCTTACATTCCCAGAGGGGTCAGAGGGTGCGCCTGGGCGTAAAGCTGGGCGGCGCCGGTTTGCGGCGGGCTGGCGGTCGAGGTGCCGCCGGCCAGGCCCACCGCCAGGCCCAGGGCCAAGCCCAGGGCCAACGAACCGGCATAGCGCGGCACGCCACCCCACAGGCCCAACAGGCGGCGCAGGCCGAAGCGCGGCTGACGTTCGGCTTCGCTGGCGAGGCGGGTCAGCACCATGCGGCTGACGCGGGCGGCGCTGCGCGAGTCCAGCGCATGGGCCGGATCGAAGCGCTTGAGCAGGGCGTCCAGTTCGTCGTCACGATCGAGCATGGTCATAGCAGGTCTCCCGATGCGGCGAATCCAAGCCGCGACAAATAGTCTCGAAGGCCGCGTCGGCCGCGGACCAGAAGCGATTCCAGGGCCGAGACGCTGACCCCCAGCACTTGGGCGGCCTCGGCGTTGCTGACCTCGCCCAGATGACACAGGCTGATGGCGGCGCGTTGTCGTTCCGGCAACTGGGCCAGGCCCTCGCTCACCACCTTCTGCGCCTGTGTCCGGGCCACCTGGTCCAATCCGCCGGGGGCGGGGTCGGCCGGTTCCTCGACGTCGTCCATGGGCAACATGGGGCGACGGCGACGGCGGTCGGTGCACAGGTTGATCACCACCCGATAAAGCCAGGTGGTGAACTGCGCCCCGCCGTCGCCGTCCCAATCCGGCGCCTTGCGCCAGACGCGCAAAAAGGCTTCCTGCGCCACTTCCTCGGCGTCGTCGGAATTTCCCAGCATGCGCATGCCCAAAGCCAAGGCAAAGGGTGTGTGCCGCTCCATCAGTTGGGCGAAGGCTGCGCGGTCACCTTGGCCGGTGGCGACCAGCAGCTCCTGGTCAGAAATCATTCGTTCGTCATATCCGCCATGGCTGGGCGTTGTCATCTGCATATGCCGCTTACACGGAGGGGGCGCCAGATGCCCTGCGGAAAAAATCGCAGGGTGGGGTGCAAGGCGCCGTGAAAGGAGGACGACAACCGGACAAGGATAGTTTTTGTGCTGGTCATGGCCTTGCGCATGCTGGTGGGGGATCGCGCCAAATATCTGGGAATCGTCGTCGCCTTGGCCTTCACGTCCTTCGTGATGATCCAGCAGCCGGCGACCTTTCTGGGCATCCTGCGTCACACCTATGGTTTCATCACCGACATCGGCATCGGCGACGTCTGGGTCATGGACCCCAAGGCCAAGCATTTAGACGACGTTAAGCCGATGATGGATTCCGAACTGCAACGGGTGCGTGGAATCCAAGGCGTGGACTGGGCCATGCCCATATACAAGGGCGGCATCCGCGCCCGCCTGGACAGCGGCGATTTCGTCCAGTGCCAGATGATCGGCATAGACGAGACGACGCTGATCGGCGGGCCGGGGCGCATGGTGCTGGGACAACTGGCCGATCTGCGCCAGGCCGACGGCATCATCGTCGACACCGCGTCCGCCGCCGGCCGTCTGGCGGTGAGCCAGGGCGCGGGCAAGCGGCCCATGACCTTGGGGGATTCCATCGAGCTGAACGACCACCGTGCGCAAGTGGTGGGCACCGCCATCTCGTCCAGCAACTTCCAATCCATGCCGACGATCTACACCACCTACGCCCGGGTGAAGACCTTCTTGTCCTCGGAACGCAAGCTGCTGTCCTTCGTGCTGGTGGGCGTCAAGGACGGCGCCGATCCGCGGGTGGTGGCCGATTCCATCAGCCGCAGCACAGGGTTGGCGGCTTACGCCACCGAAGGATTCATCGACCGGTCGCTGAAACATTTCCTGGGCAATACCGGCATGATCCTGAACTTCGCCATGTCGGCCGGCTTGGGTTTCCTGATCGGCGCCTTCATCGCCGGCCAGACCTTCTATAACTTCACCAACGACAATTTGCGCCATTTCGGCGTCATGAAGGCCATGGGCGCCGGATCAGGCATGCTGGTGCGGATGATCCTGACCCAGGCGCTCTATTTGGGCTTGGCCGGTTTCGGACTGGGGGCCGGGGCGGGGGCGGCCATGGGCTTCAACCTGGCCCGCGTCGACCCGCATCTGGTGTTCCGCATGCCCTGGCAATTGATCGCGGTGGGTGGCGCCGCAGCGCTTTCGGTGGTCATCGTCGCCGCGTTGCTGGCCATCCGCAAGGTGGTGCGGCTGGAACCGGCCCAGGTGTTCAAGGCATGAGCGATCCCATGGTGTCCTGCCAAGGTCTGACCAAGACCTATGGCAAGGGCGAAACCGCCGTTCCCGCCTTGCGTGGCGTCGACTTCCAGGCCCAGGCCGGCGAGGTGGTGATGCTGGTCGGCCCTTCCGGCTGCGGCAAGACCACGTTGCTGTCGGTGCTGGCCGGGGTTCTGGACGGCGACGGTGGGGTGGTCCGGGTGCTGGGGTACGACTTGTGCGCCCTGTCGGGGGCGGAAAAAACCCGGCTGCGCCGCCACGGCATCGGCTTCGTCTTCCAGTCCTTCAATCTGGTGCCGACGCTGTCGGTGATGGAAAACGTCGCCGTGCCCTTGCTGATCGGGGGCGAAAGGCGCGGCCGGGCGCTGGAACGGGCCCGCGCCGCCCTGGAGCCGGTGGGACTGGCCGACAAGGCCAAGGCTTTGCCCGGTCAATTGTCGGGCGGCCAGCAACAGCGTGTCGCCATCGCCCGGGCCATCGTCCACGCGCCGCCCCTGATCGTCTGCGACGAACCCACCAGTGCGCTGGACCACCGCACCGGCGAACAGGTGGTGGCGCTGCTGCGCGACCTGGCCCGCCAGCGGAATTGCTGCCTGCTGGTGGTCACCCACGATTCCCGCATTTTCCCCTTCGCCGACCGTGTCGCCGAAATGGATGACGGCCGTGTCGTCGCCATCCGTCAAAACACTGGAACCTAAGTGATGCGTCCTTTCATCCTGCCTGCCTTGGCCGCCCTGGGGTTGGCCGCCGCCATCGGTCTTTCCCTGCGCGACACCGCGCCGCCGCCTGCCGCCCAGCCGGTGGCGCAGCCGGCCGCGCCGCCCTTTGCCGCCTATGTGGCCGGCACCGGTCTCGTCGAGGCCGGCACCCGCAATATCGCTGTCGCCACCCCCATCGCCGGGGTGGTGGAGAAAGTGGCGGTGGCGGTGGGGGCCAAGGTCAAGGCGGGCGACGAATTGTTCCGCCTGGATGGCCGCGACCTGGCGGCGCAATTGGCCACCAAGCGGGCGGCGGTGGCCGCCGCCCAAGCCAGCGTCGCCGAGGCCGAGGCCAACCTGGCCGACACCCGCAACCAGTTGCGTCTGGCGGAAAGCCTGGGCGACCGTCGCGCCATCAGCCAGGAAGACCTGGCCAAGCGGCGTTTCGCCGTCCAGGCCGACGACGCCAAGCTGCGTGCCGCCCAGGCCCAGGTGGTGCAAGCCAAGGCGGAAGAGGCGGAAATCCAGGTGTCGCTGGACCGTCTGGTGGTGCGTTCGCCGGTGGACGGTCAGGTGATGCAGGTCAATGTCCGCCAGGGGGAATACGCCCCCACCGGACAGTTGGACAGCCCCTTGGTGATGGTCGGCGGCGTCGATGTCCTGGCGGTGCGGGTCGACATCGACGAGAACGACGCCTGGCGCTATCGCCCCGGCGCCCGCGCCCAGGCTTTCGTGCGCGGTAACCGCGACCTTAATTTTCCCATCGCCTTCCGCGAGGTCGAACCCTATGTGGCGCCCAAGAAGTCGCTGACCGGCAATTCCACCGAACGGGTGGACACCCGCGTGTTGCAGGTGGTCTATCAGTTCGCCAACGACGGCAAGGTGCCGGTCTATCCCGGCCAGATCGTCGACGTCTATCTGGAGGTGACGCCGTGAAGCGCCTGCTGCCAATGATGCTGCTGGCCGTGGGCGCCTGTACCCAGGGTCCCGATTACGTGGCGCCGCCGCCCGACACTCCCCAGGGCTGGAGCCTGCCTTACGCCACCACGCCACAGGGGCGGGAATGGTGGCAAGCCTTCGACGACCCGCAAGTGGCCGCCCTGGTGGTCCGCGCCTTGGCCGCCAACCCAGACCTGGCGGCGGCGGAGGCTTCGGTCCGCGCCGCCCGCGCCTTGGTGGACAAGGCGGCGGGCGGAAGGTGGCCGCAAGTGGACGGAACCGCCGACGCCGGCCGCAGCCGCACGCCGGCCAGCGAAACAGGCGGCACCAAGACCAAGGCGCGGACCACCAACAGCCTCGCCCTGGGTTTCGACGCGACGTGGGAAGTGGATTTGTGGGGACGGTTGGGTCGTCAGGTGGAAGCCGCCGCCGCCACCGCCGAAGCGACCCAAGCCGAGGCCGACGGCGTGCGCCTGACCCTGGTCGGCGACGTGGTACGCACTTACGTGGAATTGCGCGGATATCAGCTGCGGTTGCGGGTGGCCCAGGAAACCGTCGAGTCCTATGCCGACACCGTGGGGTTGACCGAAGCCAAGTTCCAGGCCGGCACCGGTTCGGGGCTGGACTTGGCCCGCACCCAGGCGCAACTGGCGTCGTCGCGGGCCGATTTGCCGCCATTGCGGGCCGAACTGGCCGCCCGCCTGCATGCGCTGGGGGTGCTGACCGGCCAGCATCCCACCGCCTTGGCCGAGTTGCTGGATCAGCCGGGGATGGTGCCCGCCATGGTCGCCGCCCCCGGCCTGGGGCTGCCCGCCGATCTGGTGCGCAACCGTCCCGACATCCGTCAGGCCGAGCGCCAACTGGCCGCCGCCACCGCCGAAATCGGGGTGGCCCAGGCCGACCTTTACCCGTCGCTGACCCTGTCGGGATCGGTCGGCCTGTCGGCGTCCCATGCTGGATCATTGTTGGAACTGGCGTCGCGCAGTTGGTCGTTCGGTCCTTCTCTGGTCCTGCCGCTGCTGGATGGCGGCACAAGGCGGGCCGAGGTGGATTACCGCGTCGCCCTGGCACAGCAGGCCCGCGAAAATTGGCGGTCCGCCGTTCTGGCCGCCCTGGGCGAGGTCGAGGACAACCTGGCCGCCTGGGACCAGCAGGTCCGGCGCGTGCAGGCGCTGGAGGTCGCGGTGGCGACCAGCCGTGCCGCCTTGGAACTGGCGGTGGAATTGAACGACAAAGGGCTCAGCGCCTATCTGGACGTGCTGGATTCCATGCGGGAACTGCGCAGCCTGGAAGCGCAACTGGCCGAGGCCCAGGTCCAGGCGGCCACCGATCTGGTGAGCCTTTACAAATCCTTGGGCGGTGGGGCGCCCTTGTCGTGATCTTGCAGGTATCGTTCGACCATGGACAGCAGGAACAAGAAGTCGTCCCATCTCATGCCCATGCGGTCGGCCAGACGCACGGCGCGGGTCATCAACGGGGCGTCCAAGGGGGCGGGAACAGCGGACATGATCGGTCATCCGGTTAAGCTTTGCTGACCTTTACACGCGATCCTGGGCGGAAACTTGCGCACGGTTCGGCGGGGCTGGGTCGTGTAAAACGCAGGTCTTCCAGAGCCAGGCGCCCCATGAGCGTGTCCCGTGTCGCCCCGGCATCCGGTGCCGTGCCGCAATCCCCCGACAAGGCGGTCACCCAACCGCCCACCGGCGACGACTTGGCCCAAGCCCTGTCGGGGCTGGCCGAGGATTTGACACGAGACGGCGAAGCCACCCGTCTGGCCCGTGCCCAGTCGCAGGTGGAAGCCTTGCATTACGCCGCCCAACTGGCGGCGGCGCGAGGCGACCTGCCGGCGCTGAAGGCGTTGTCGGCGGAAGCCTTGCGAGTGGGGCGCGACCTGTCTGCGGCTGGGCTGCCGGCGGATCGGGTGGCGCCCATCCTGGAACAGGCCCGCCGCGTCGGCGGCGACAGGCCCCCTCCCGACGACACGGCTTAGGTGTTATACCAAGCGCCGGTCATCCCAGGAGTTTCCCATGCCCGTCGTCACCTGCCCTCAGGATTTTCGCGCCATCGCCCGTCGGCGGGTGCCCAGGGCGATCTTCGATTACGTGGATGGCGGCTCTTATGACGAGTTGACCCTGGCCGCCAACCGCCGTGACCTGGATGCCATCCGCCTGCGCCAAAGGGTGATGGTGGATGTCTCCGAGCGCAGGACGGAATGCCGGGTGGCGGGGGCCGAGTGTTCCATGCCGGTGGTGCTGGCCCCCACCGGTCTGGCCGGGCTGGTTCATGCGCGGGGCGAGATTTTGGCGGCGCAGGCGGCGGAAGCGGCGGGCGTGCCGTTCTGCTTGTCCACCGTTTCCATCTGTTCCATGGAAGAGGTGGCGGCGGCGACCACCAAGCCGTTCTGGTTCCAGCTTTATTTCATGAAGGATCGCGACTTCGTCGCCCAGTTGATCGCGCGGGCCGAGAAAATCGGCTGTTCCGCCCTGGTGCTGACGGTGGATTTGCCGGTCACCGGCCAGCGCCACCGCGATATCCGAAACGGCCTGTCGGTGCCGCCGCGCCTGACCCTGCCGACGCTGCTGGACCTGTTGACCAAGCCGGGCTGGGGCTTGCGCATGCTGGCCGGGCGGCGGTGGAATTTCGGCAACCTGGTCGGCCACATCCCCAAGCAGCCGGCGGGGACATCCATGGCGCAATGGATATCCGGCCAGTTCGAGCCCTCCATGGGTTGGGCCGACGTGGCGTGGATCAAGTCGCAATGGAAAGGGCCACTGGTGATCAAGGGGGTGACCGATCCCGACGACGCCCGCGCCGCCCTGGATGCCGGCGCCGATTCCATCGTGGTGTCCAACCATGGCGGCCGGCAACTGGATGGCGGGCCGTCTTCCATCGCCGCCCTGCCTGCCGTGGTCAAGGCGGTGGGCGGCCGCGCCGACATCCTGGTGGACGGCGCCATCCGGGGCGGCCACGACGTGCTGAAGGCGCTGGCCCTGGGGGCCAAGGCCACCATGATGGGCCGTGCCTTCCTGTACGGTCTGGGGGCGCAGGGCAGGGCCGGGGTCGCCAAGGTTTTGGAGCTGACCCGCAAGGAATTGGATGTCGCCATGGCCTTGACCGGCACCAACGACGTGACCGCCGCTGGACCCCACACGCTTTTCCAAGACTCCGGTCTTTAACTCTTCGTTTGTGCGGTGCGGCAAATGCTTCTACCATCCCAGGCCGGACCATGTGGGGGAGCATTTCATGGCTTTATCCGATCGCCTGAGCCAGCGTCTGGACAAGAAGCGGGCCAAGGCCATGGCCGGCGGCGGGGCCGCCAAGGCCGAAGAACGCCACGCCAAGGGCCTGTTGACGGCGCGTGAGCGTCTGGACGTTCTGTTCGACGAAGGCACCTTCCAGGAAACCGGCATGCATGTGCGCCACCATGCCACCGCTTTCGGCATGGGCGACAAGGACCTGCCCACCGACGGGGTGGTCGCCGGCAACGGCTTCGTCGCCGGCCGCCAGGTGGCCGCCTTCAGCCAGGATTTCACCGTCTCCGCCGGCACCTTGGGCAAGATGCATGCGCAAAAGCTGGTTTCCACCATGCAATACGCGCTGAAGATGGGCGTGCCCTTGGTGGCGTGCAAGGATTCCGGCGGCGCCCGCATCCAGGAAGGCGTCGATGCTTTGTCGGGCTATGGCCAGGTGTTCTATCAGAACGTCATGCTGACCGGCGTGGTGCCGCAGATCGCCCTGATTCTGGGCCCTTGCGCCGGGGGTGCGGCCTATTCGCCGGCCTTGATGGATTTCGTCATCATGACCCGGCACAACGCCCACATGTTCATCACCGGCCCCGAGGTCATCAAGGCGGTGACCGGCCAGTCCTATTCCATGGACCAGGTGGGCAGCGCCGAGATGCACGCGACCGTCAGCGGCAACGCCCATTTCGTCGCCGAGGACGACGTCCACGCCATCGCCATCGCCAAGGCGTTGCTGTCCTATTTGCCGTCCAACAACACCGAGGACCCGCCGCATCAGCCGTGGGCCGACATTCCGGTGGAGGCCGACTCCTATCTGGACGACCTGGTCCCCGAGGACCCGTCCGAGCCCATGGACGTGCGCCTGGTCATCGACCGTCTGGTGGACGAAGGCAGCTTCCTGGAAGTGCATGCCGGCTGGGCCTGCAACCTGATCGTCGGCCTGGCCCGCGTCGGCGGCATGGTCTGCGGCATCGTCGCCAACCAGCCGGCGGTGATGGCCGGCGCCCTTGACATCAACGCGTCCGACAAGGGGGCGCGTTTCGTGCGGTTCTGCAACGTCTTCAACATTCCCGTCGTCACCTTGGTGGACGTGCCCGGCTTCCTGCCCGGCATCGAACAGGAACGCGGCGGCATCATCCGTCACGGCGCCAAGATGTTGTTCGCTTATGGCTCGGCCACCGTGCCCAAGATCACCGTCATCCTGCGCAAGGCTTATGGCGGTTCTTACATCGCCATGTGCAGTCAGGAAATGGGCGCCGACTGGGTGCTGGCCTGGCCCAGCGCCGAGATCGCCGTCATGGGGGCGGAAGGCGCCATCAACATCCTTTATCGCAAGGAACTGGGCGAGGCCGAGGACCGTCGTGCCAAGGCCCGCGAATTGGCGGCGGCGTACCGCGACGAGTTCGCCTCGCCTTACCTGTCGGCCGGCAACGGCTACATCACCGATGTGATCATGCCGTCGGAAACCCGCGGCATGGTGGCCTTGGCGTTGCGCAAATCCTTGGCCAAGCGCGAATTGCGGCCGCCGAAGAAGCACGGCAACATTCCGCTGTAAGGGACTGGGACATGAACGAAACCATCGAACTGGTGCTGTTCGTCTATGGCCTGGGGGCGGTCATCGCCCTGGGGGCGGCTGTGCTGATCAAGCTGATCGTCGTCGCCCTGGCCTGGGCCGACCGCCCGCAGGCCCAGCCCCAGCTCCAGCCCGTCGCCACCCCAGCCAGGCCGGCGGTGGAGGACGGTGTTCCCGCCCATCACCTGGTGGCCATCGCGGCCGCCGCCCACGCCCTGTTCGGCGCCCACCGCATCGTCCATATCGGCGCCGCCCGATCCGGCGCCGGTTGGGCGGCGGAAGGCCGCTTCGCCCATCACGGCTCGCACAACATCTCGCATCATCACTAAGGACCGATCCATGCAAAGGAAATTGCGCATCACCGTCGAGGGCAAGGTCTATGACGTGCTGGTCGAGGAACTGACCGAAAACGGCCATGCGGCGCCGTCCTATCCGTCCATCGCCGGCACCGGGGCGCCGTCGCACGTGGCCGCCGCCCCCATCGCCGCGCCGCCGTCGCCCGTTCCCGCCGCCGCCA
>JAIWOG010000169.1 GCA_020217035.1 Magnetospirillum sp.
TGCCACCGCGGCGAAGTCGCGCACCCGGCGCAACAGCCGGCCAGCCACGCGCGGCGTGCCGCGCGACCGCCGCGCCACTTCGGCGGCACCGTCCGGAGTGACGGCGAAACCCAAGACACGGGCACCGCGGCTGACGATCAGTTCCAGTTCTTCGGCGGTGTAGTAGTTCATCCGGCAGGGTATGCCAAAGCGTTCCCGCAAGGGCGTGGTCAACAGGCCCGAACGGGTGGTCGCCCCCACCAGGGTGAAGGGCGGAAGATCGATGCGCACGGACCGCGCCGCCGGTCCCTCGCCGATGATGAGGTCGAGCTGGAAATCCTCCATGGCAGGATAAAGCACTTCCTCTATGGCAGGATTAAGGCGGTGGATTTCGTCGATGAACAGGACGTCGCGGGGTTCCAGATTGGTCAACAGCGCCGCCAGGTCGCCGGCCTTGGCGATCACCGGGCCCGAAGTGGCGCGGAAGCCCACCCCCAGCTCACGCGACACGATCTGCGCCAAGGTGGTCTTGCCCAGACCAGGGGGGCCGAAGAAAAGCGTGTGGTCCAGCGCTTCGCCCCGCGCCTTGGCGGCGGCAATGAAAATCTTCAGGTTTTCACGCACCGCCTGCTGGCCGATGAAATCCCCCAGCACCTGCGGGCGCAGATGGGTGTCGGCATCACCCAAGGATGGGTCGGGACTGACCATGCGATCGTTCATCGCATCAAATCCTTGCCCAGACGCTTGAGCGCGTGGCGGATCAAGGTCGAGCTGTCGGCATCGTCACCCAGTTCGCGAGCCACCACGCCCACCGCCTCGAAGGCTTCCAGACGCTTGTAACCCAAATTGACCAGGGCCGAGATGGCGTCCTCCATCACCCCGCCCGCAACCGAGAGCGGGGCGGCGGCGATGTTGGCCCCGGCGCTGGGGGCAAAGCCGCCCAGGCTCATCTTGCCGGCCTTGTCCTTCAACTCGGTCAGGATGCGCACCGCCAGTTTCGGCCCAACGCCGCTGGCCCGGGTCAGCAAGGTCTTGTCTTGCGCCGCGATGGTTTGCAGCAATTGTTCGGGACCGGCGACGCTGAGGATGGCCAACGCCACCTTGGCCCCCACCCCTTGCACCGTGGTCAGCAGATTGAACCAGTCGCGTTCACCCGCTTCCAGGAAACCGTAAAGGTGGATGTGGTCCTCGCGCACATGGGTTTCCACGTGCAGCGCGGCAGCGGTGCCGGTCTGCAGCCTTCCCAAAGTGCGGCCTGAGCAAAAGACCAGATACCCCACCCCACCGACATCAATGATGCAATGGTCGTCGCCTAACGTATCGATCAAGCCCTTCAATTTGGCGATCATTGTTTTTGCCCCTCAGACGCCGGGCGGGCGCATCCGCGCCCTTGGCTTACGTGCGCATAAGCGCACGGGGCCTCAATGGCCCAGTCCCTCGCTACGCTCGCTCCGATCATCTCTTAAACTCCGATGCGGCGCTTGGTGGCGCAATGATGGGCGTGACAGATGGCCACCGCCAAGGCGTCGGCGGCGTCGGGGCTTTTGACCAGACAGCCCGGCAGCAAGGTGCGCACCATCATCCCCACCTGTTCCTTCGCCGCCCGTCCGGTGCCGACCACCGCCTGTTTGACCTGGGTGGGCGCGTATTCCCCAACCTGCAACCCGGCCAAGGCCGGGGCCAACATAACCACACCCCGAGCCTGCCCCAGCTTCAAGGTGCTTTCCGGGTTGACGTTGACGAAGGTCTGTTCCACCGCTGCGCCATCCGGCGACCATTCCCCGATCACCGCCAGAACCCCCCGATGCAGTTGCCCCAGCCTCTCGGCCAAGGACAGCTTGTCATCGGATTTGATGGTGCCGTCCCCCAGATAACGCAGCCGGTTGTCGATCAATTCGATCACCCCCCAACCGGTCACCCGCAACCCAGGGTCCAGCCCCAAGACTCTCATGTCCGCCCCTCAGACGCCGGGCGGGCGCATCCGCGCCCTTGGCTTACGCTCGCATAAGCTCGCGGGGGCTCAACGCCCCAGTCCCTCGCTTCGCTCGCTCCGGACTTTTCTTGCCCCTCAGACGCCGGGCGGGCGCATCCGCGCCCTTGGCTTATGCTCGCTTCGCTCGCTCCGCCATGACGCATGGCTCAGCCCAGCTTTTCCATGACGTCGTCGGGGATCTCGAAATTGGCGAAGACGCGCTGGACGTCGTCGTTGTCTTCCAAGGCATCCAGCAGCTTCAGCAGGGTCTTGGCGACATTTTCGTCCGACACCGGCACGCTGGTCTGCGGCTTCCAGTCCAGGCGGGCGTGTTCCGGGGTGCCGAAGGTGGCTTCCAGGGCGTCGCGCACGGCGGCCAGATCGTCTGGGGCGCAGGTCACCTCGTGACCGTCTTCCGACGATTCCACGTTGTCGGCCCCGGCTTCCAGGGCTGCTTCGAACATGGCTTCGGCCCCGGCCACATCGGCGGCATAGCGAATGGCGCCGACGCGGTCGAACATGAACGACACCGAATTGGTTTCCCCCATGGCGCCGCCGTTCTTCGAGAAGTACGAGCGCACTTCCGAAGCGGTGCGGTTACGGTTGTCGGTCAGGCCCTCGACGATGATGGCTACCGAGCCGGGGCCGTAACCTTCGTAGCGCACTTCCTCGAAGTTGCTGCCGTCTTCGCCGCCGGCACCGCGCTTGATGGCGCGTTCCATGGTGTCTTTCGGCATGTTGGCGGCGCGCGCCGCCTGGATGGCGGCACGCAGGCGGGGATTCATCGCCGGGTCGGGCTGGCCGGTTTTCGCCGCCACCGTCAGTTCGCGGATCAGCTTGGTGAAGACCTTGGCGCGCTTGGCATCCTGGGCGCCCTTGCGATGCATGATGTTCTTGAACTGGGAATGACCGGCCATGACTCTCTCGGTAAATGGACATAAGCAACGAATAAACGCTGCCTATACCATATCTTGTGGAGAAAAGGCCATGGCGGAGACAGCGGGCTGAAGACCCTTCCTCAGCCCGCATGCCCCGACATCAAACGTCAGACCGAGCGTATCCCCGCCAGGAAGCCCTCGACCTTCCCCGTCAAGTCGGCGGCGTCCCCCGCCAGCATCTCGGCGGCGTTGAGCACCGATCCCGCGGCCTGGCCGTTGCTGCGGGCCCCTTCGTCGACCTCGGCGATGCTGTCGGAAACCTGACGGGTGCTGTCCGCCGCCTGCTGGACAGAGCGCGAAATCTCTTGGGTGGCGGCGGATTGTTCCTCGACGGCGGCGGCGATCTGCGAGGCGATCTGGCTGATTTCCTCGATGGTCGCCGAAACCTGGCCGATGGCGTCCACCGCCATGCGGGTCGCGGCTTGGACGGCGCTGACCTGGCCTGAGATCTCCTCGGTCGCCCGGCTCGTCTGGTTGGCCAGGCTTTTCACCTCGCCGGCGACCACGGCGAAGCCCTTGCCGGCGTCGCCGGCACGCGCCGCCTCGATGGTGGCGTTCAGCGCCAGAAGGTTGGTCTGGCTGGCGATGTCGTTGATCAAGGTGACCACTTCACCGATTTTCTGAACCGTTTCGTTCAATCGGCCAATATTCTGGCGGTTGGTGTTGACCTGTGACACCGCTTCCTTGGCGACACTCGCCGAACGGGAAACCTGGGCGCTGATTTCGCTGATCGACGCGCTGAGTTCCTCGGCGGCGGAAGCGACGGTCTGCACGTTGCCCGTGGCGTTGCCGGCCGCGGCGGCGACCAGGGACGCACGGTCGGACACCCGCGCCGCCACTTCCCGCATGGAATTCGCCACGTTCTGAAGCGAACCGGCGGCGGTGCCGACCGACCGCGCCACGCCGGCGACCTCGCTCTCGAAGGATTCCGCCGTCTGCCGCATCAATCGCCGCCGGGTTTCCTCGGCCTCGCGCTCCATCTCCTGGGTTCGCCGGTTGAGTTCCTGCATTTCCAGGGCATTGTCCTTGAACACCTGAACCGCCTTGGCCATGGCCCCCAATTCGTCCCGGCGATCGCCACCGACGACCGTGACCTGCAAGTTCCCCCCCGCCAGATCGGACATGGCGGCGGTCATGGCGCGAACCGGCGCGGCGATGCTGTTGCCGACCACCACCACCAGTACGGCGATCACCAACAGGCCAGCCAAGCCCAACCCGATCAGTGTGTTGCGGGCGACAACGGCGTCGGCGAAAATGGCACGGTTCGGCACCACCACGGCGAACCCCCAAACATCCTTGGCCTGACCGAAGCGAACGGGAACCATGACCATGGTGGCCTTCTCGCCGGACACCGGATCCTTGATTTCCTGTTGGACGATGCTTCCGTCGCCGATGCGGGACAGGGCGTCGCGGAACGGTCCCGGTTCCGAAGGCTTGCCTAATTGGTCGGCGACGGGGCCGGCCACCCATTGGCCATCGGCGGAAAGCAGCGCCGCCCAGCCGGTGGACATCGGCTTGATGCGGCTGACCTCTTGCTGAATGGTCTTGAGCGAGATGTCCGCGGTCACCACCCCCACCGACTTGTCGGCCACCACGACCGGCGCGACGATGGTCACCATCAGGGTTTGCTCGCCGCCGACCTCGTACCAATAAGGCGGGGTGACAGCGTGGGTCTTCTCCCGCATGGGGCGGTGGTACCAGAATTCCTCGGCCGCATCCCCGGTCATCGGGGTGACCTCAACCGAAGTCTTGCCGGAATTGCGGTAGGCATAGATCAAATACCGCCCGCGTTCGTCGCCCATGTCCGTGCCGACGAATTGCGCGTCACGGCCATCGAAATCGGGTTCGAACCCCGCGTAGACCCCGGTCAACTGGGAATTGGCGACCAATTGTTGCAGCAAGGCGTTGGCGAAAGCCTTGCGATCCAGCAGTTTTTCCCCCGCCAAATGCGACGCCCAGACGGCATTGGTGCGGGTGACCCCCAAGGCGTCGTTCAAGACCGCGACGATCCGTTCCGATTCGTTCTTGGCGGTTTTCTCGAGGACGATGCCTGCCGACCGGCTGTCGCTGTTGAACTGGATCAGCGACGAGGTCACGATCAAGCCGCCGACCCCCAACGCCACCACCAAAAGCACGGGCACCAATATCGCCAGCCGAATTGACCGAAATGACATGGCGGGCTCCTTCGTTGATCCATTCCAGCCATTCAGCATGTCACCATTGACTGGGGGATAGAACCCACACACCAACATTTATCATGTAATTGCAATATTATAGATCATGACCGAAGCTATAGCGGCAGAAGGGGTGAGCCCGCCCTAGAACATCACGCTCAGCCCCACCAGCCAGTCGGGCATGGCCGCCACCAGGGCGGTTTCCGCCACCTTGTCCAGGCCGCTGATCACCAGGGCCGCCACCCCCAACAAGATCGCCCCCATCACCGGCTTGGCGCGGCTGGCCCAATGCCCCAGACGCTTACGCCACGACGACAGGCCGTAAGCCAGCATCAGCAAGGGCGTCGCCGCTCCCAAGGCGAAAACCACCATCACCACCCCTGCCTGGAAGACGGTGTCCCGCGCCCCGGCCAGCCCCACCGCCGCCCCCAGGGTGGGGCCGGTGCACGGCGACCACACGGCGCCCAGCAACAACCCCAGCAAAAACTGACCGGTCAGGGTGTCGCCGGATATCCGTCCCAACACCGACGAGCCGGAACCGGCCAAGGGGGCCGCCAGGGCGGAAAACCCCCGCCCCAGGGCCGGCACCAGCAAGATCAGGCCGAACACTCCCATGACCGCCGCAGCCCCCGACCGCACCAGGCCCGAATCCAGGCCAATGGCGAAGCCGACACTGGCCAGCAGGATGCCCAGGCCGGCGAAGGACAGCGCCAGCCCGCCGGCCAGGGCCACCGGCCCCAGGCGATGGGCTTGAAGGGCGCTACCCAGCAGCACTGGAATCAAAGGCAGCACGCAGGGCGACAGGGTCGACAGCATGCCGGCGGCCCAGGCGGCGAACAAGGCGGTCATGGAATGGTTCCTACTTCACCAGGGCGGCGATGGCGGCGCCGTCGGTGACGCCCACCGCCCGACCGGTCTCGGCCTTGCCGGCGAACGCGATCAGCGTGCTTTGCGAACTGACCCGCAAGTCGCGCAGGATGTCTTTCTGGCTGTCGAAGTCGACGCGGAAAATCTTCACCTCGGGGCGTTGCTTTTCCAGCATGGCCACACCGGGTTCCTGGGCGCGGCAAGTCGGGCACCACGGCGCATGCACGTGCAGCAGGATCTTTTCGCCCTTGTCCTGGGCCATCTGGAAAGCCGGCTGGGTGAAGGATTCGGCGGCCTGGGCCGGCACGGCGGCGAACAGGGCCAGGGCGGCGGCGGCGGTCAGCAGGAAACGCTTCATGGGAACACTCCGTGAAAAAGGCTCGATGCCCTGACTTCGCGACGGGGTGGTCATAGGTTACCTGACGTGTAAGAATTAATTTCGCTTGCACCGCGACCTTGGCCGCGCATCCTGGTGCCATGATCAACGACCGCGCCAAACATCTGGAAGACAGCGCCCGCTGGGGGCAATGGATGCTGGCCGCCCAAGCGGGTGACCAGGCGGCCTATGGCCGCCTGCTGTCCGAACTGGCCCCGGTGGCCCGGCGCATGGCTGCCCGCCAGATGACGGCTTTCGGAGTGACCGAGGATGTGGAGGACGCGGTCCAGGAAATCCTGCTGACCCTGCACGGCGCCCGCCATACCTATGACCCCGACCGCCCGTTCCTGCCGTGGTTCGCGGCGATTGTCGACCACCGGGTCAAGGATGGTTTGCGCCATCACCGCCGTCATCGGGGTCGCGAAACCGATATTGATTCCGTTCCTGAAACTTTTCTGGCACAGGCGGCGAATACGTCTGCAACCGACCGCATGGATTTGGGCAAGGCGGTGGCCAAGCTGCCCGCCGGCCAACGTCAGGCGGTGGAGATGCTGAAGATCAAGGAGATGTCCCTGGCCGAAGCCTCGGCCGCGTCGGGACAAAGCGTGCCAGCGCTGAAGGTGGCCATGCACCGGGCGCTGAAGACGCTGAAAGGAATGTTGGGGCCATGAACACCGACCAGTTGATCCAGGAACTGTCCAGCGGCCTTACGCCAGTGAAGCGCCTGCATTCGCCCGGCCGCCGTTTGGTGCAATGGCTGGCGGTGTCGGTTCCGGTACTGGCGGCCATCACCTGGTTCTTCGGTTTCCGCCCCGACTTGGCGCAATGCCTGGCCGACAACCGTTTCGTCATCCAGAACCTCGCCGCCCTGGTGACCGGCTTGGCTGCCGCCTGGACCGCCTTGGCCAGCTCGGTTCCGGGCTTCAGGTCCCGTACCCTGACAGTCGCCGTGGTTCCCGCCTTGCTGTGGTTGGCCAGCGCCGGCGAGGGCTGCTGGGCGGAATGGCAGGCCAACGGCTGGTCCAGCCTGGATTCGGTGCTGCACCAGAAATGCCTGCCGGAAATCGTCGGGTCGGGCCTGGTGCCGGCCCTGGTTCTGATGGTTCTGGTGCGCCGGGGCTTGGCCCTCAATCCCGGCCTGACAGCCGGACTGGCGGCGCTGGCGGCGGCGGCCATCGGCTCGGCGGCGTTGTCGTTGTTCCACGATGGCGACACCGCCTGGGTGACCCTGACCTGGCATGTGGGCAGCGCCGCCGGCCTCAGCGCCTTGGCTTCGGCCTTCGGGTCCCGCCTGCTCAGTCGTCCGGCCAGGTCTCTGCCAGCCTAGGCCCCAGACGCAGGGGCGCCACCCGTTTCGCCAGACCGGTGCGGTCGTCGGTTTCCACGAACACCGCGCACATCGTCCCCTCGCCATCGGCGGGCGACAGCCTTTCGCCGGGGATCTTGCGGACGAATTTGTGGATGGCGGCGTCCTTCTTCATGCCGATCACCGAATTGTAGTCGCCGCACATGCCGGCGTCGGTCTGGTAGGCGGTGCCGCCCGGCAGGATCTGCGCGTCGGCGGTGGGAATGTGTGAATGCCCGCCCACCACCAGCGAGGCGCGACCGTCGCACACATGGCCCATGGCCATCTTCTCGCTGGTCGCCTCGGCGTGGACGTCGATGACGACCGCATCGACGCCACCAGCCCCCAAGCGAACCTTGCGCAATTCACGTTCGACGCCAGCGAAAGGGCAATCCAACGGGTCCATGAACAGCCGGCCCATGACTTGGACCACCATCACCTTCTTGCCGCGCGGCGCGTCAAAGATGCCGACGCCGCGACCCGGCGTGCCGGCGGGATAGTTCAGCGGCCGCAACAGACGCGGTTCGGCGTCCAGATGCGGCATGATCTCGCGCTGGTCCCAGGTGTGGTTCCCCAAGGTCACCACGTCGGCGCCGGCGGCATACAGATCGTCGCACAATTTCGGCGTGATGCCGAAACCGTGGGCGGCGTTCTCGCCGTTGGCGACGACGAAATCCAACTTCAGACGGTCCCGCGCCTTGGGCAGATTGGCCAGAACCGCGTCGCGGCCGGCGCGGCCGACGATGTCGCCTAGGTACAAAAGTCTCATGACGTCTCCGGTTTGACCATTCCGTGCTCGGTCAGGACCAAGTCCAAACGCTGGTCGTGATGATCCCGAGGAACCGCCTGGACCCGTTGCGCGGCGAAGGCGACACCGATGGCGGTTACATGGTGACGCTGGCGCAGGCCGGCCAGGGTGCGGTCGTAATAGCCGCCGCCATAGCCCAGGCGATAACCCGCCATATCGAAGGCCAGCAGCGGCACCAGCAGCAGGTCGGGAACGACTGTCGCCGCCGTTGCCGCCGGATGACTGGTCCCGTGCAGACCTTGTTCCAGTACGTCGCCCACTCCCCATTGGCGGAACAGCAAGGGCTGGCCGCGGGCCACCACCACCGGCAGGCCGACGACGCAACCGCGGCCGGCCAGGATATCCAGCAACGGCCGGGGATCGATCTCGTCGCCCATGGGCCAATAGCCGCCGATCACGGTGCCGCAGGAGCCCCCCAACCGATCCGCCTGGATCGCCAGCTTTTCCGCCGCCAAACGGCCGTAATCGGCGCAGGCTTGGCGGCGCACCTCCACCGCGTGGGCGCGGGCGGCGGCCTTGGCGGCGGAAAGGACGGCGGGTGGGGATTGATATGTCGTCATCATGGAAATGCGGAGCGGCGCCGCCTCGGCCGTTGGCGTTGTAAGTCCTCCGTGGCCTGACTTAGCAGGTGGGCGCCATGTAGCGGGGCCAAGACCCCGCCAGGGACAGCTCCCAAGAGGAAAGATATCGCCCCAGGGACATTAGCTGCCTGACGCACCGCGCAGCAGACCGCTCCTGGGTTATACTTAGGGCCTTTCCAGGCGTTCCGCAATGGCTTCGATGCGGGCCGCCAGGGTCTCGATGCCGGCGGCCATGCGTTCGTCGCCTTCGGCCAGGCTGGACAGATCGTGGCTGGCGTTGTCCAGGGTTTCGCGCAATTCGGCCAGTTCGTCGGCCAAGGACAGCGCCACCATCACCATCAGGCGGATATCGGGAACATTGCCCAGTTGCTTCAGCAGGTCCTGGGCGATGCCGTCCACCATCTTGCCCAGCACGTGGACCCTGGCGACCTGGGAATCGTCGCAGGCGATTTCGTGGACGCGACCGTTGATGGACAGCGGAACCAAGGCCATGGCTTACGCCTCCAACAGGGTGCGCAGACGGGAAATGGCGCCGTCCAGGCGTTGCGCCACCACCCGTGTGGTGTCTTCCAGAGCCGCCTGCTGGTCGCGGGCGTCGCGCAACTCGCCGGCCAGCAGCAGGTCGCCGGCGCCGACACGGGCGACGGCGGATTCCAGCCGGTCGATGGCGTCGCCAAGGCGTTGTACGGCCGCTTCGGTGCGGCCCAAGGCTGCGGACAAGGTGATCACCCCAAAGTGCAATTGCGAAACCGAAGGTTAGGGCCGATGGGCCAGCCTGTCAACGCCACCCTCCCCCATTCTCTTGACAGACGCCGCGCAAGGGCTAGCCTTGCGCCATTCCAGCCCGGAGTCCCGCCATGCGCCTGGTCGCCCTTGTATCCGCCCTTGCCCTGATTTTGGCCTTGCCCGCGGCCCATGCCCAGGAAGGCCGGCAGTCCAAGGGGCAAACCGTCTACGTGC
>JAIWOG010000170.1 GCA_020217035.1 Magnetospirillum sp.
CGGTTTACTCGCATATTTGGCACGGCAACCTGGATTCCAAGCAAAAGCCCCAGATGCTGTTGCTGTCCTCCATGCTGTCCATCCGCAACACCGACCCGAACAGTGGTTTCGTGGTGCGTTCGGTGCGCTATTTCGACACCAACGGCAGGCAATTGCGGGAATATGTCAGCCAACCCATGGCCTTGAGGCCCATGGCGTCCACCGACGTGTTCGTCGAACACAAGGACGACCAAGGCGGCACCGGCGCCAACTTCCTGGTGGAATGGAGCGCCGACAAGCCCATTTCCGAACCCATCATCGAAACCGTCAACGCCTATTTCTTCGGCCCCCATTCCATGGCCTTCACCAGCCAGGGGCGGCCCATCGCCCCCAGCGGGAAATGACCGGAACGCCCCCCGTTTTCGTCGTCCACCACCTGGAGCACGGCCGCGCCGTTCTGGATGCCGCCGCCGGTCGCCCCGTCATTCTGCTCAGCCCGCCGGGCGCCCCCGGATACCAAGGCATCGGCTGGTGGCAATCCCTGGTGGCGACATTGCGGACGGAATATCCCGACACTCGCTTCACCGCGGCGCTGGACTGCGCCGATTGCCCGGGCTGGGGCATGGCCGCCCTGCGTCAGGGGGTGGAAAAAGTACTGCTGTCGGGGGAAGGATCCGCGTTCCAAGCGGTGCGTGAGGTCGCCGAGCAGAAAGGGGCTTGGGGGGAGGGTCGGTGGGGGAACGACGCCCTCGATCTGCTCGGCGCTCAAGATCCCGGCAAGAGCTGTCGGGAACACGGTCATCGGATGTGGGAGAAAGTCCGTTGACGGTGGTGATCTTGGCCTGGGCTGATGGCGGCATTATGGGCGAAATGTGACCTTTTGTGGGCAAGGTTGCTTTCTCGGGCCGTCCGTGGTTCAACCAGACCTGACCCTTTCCGGAGTTAATGCCCGTGAGCAACCATGATTGCCGCCTGTACCTGATCACGCCTGCGGTGATCGAAAACCCGTTCCAGTGGCTGCCCGTGTGGGAACAGACCCTGGATGGCGGCGACATCGCTTGCGTGCAGATCCGCTTGAAGAACCTGGACGACGACGCCCTGTGCCGTGCCATCGACGTGTTGCGGCCGCCGGCGCAGAAACGTGGCATCGCCGTGTTGTTGAACGACCGCCCCGATCTGGCTTTCGAAACCGGCTGCGACGGCGTCCACATCGGCCAGGAAGACGGCACCTACGAAGCCGCCCGCAAGGCGGTGGGCGACGGCATCGTCGGCGTCACCTGCCACGATTCGCGCCACCTGGCCATGGAAGCCGGGGAAAAGGGCGCCGATTACGTCGCCTTCGGCGCCTTCTTCCCCACCGACACCAAGGACGCCAAGTTCCACGCCGACACCGGCCTGCTGCAATGGTGGAGCCAGTTGTTCACCGTCCCCAGCGTCGCCATCGGCGGCATCACCGTCGACAATTGCCGCCCGCTGGTGGAAGCCGGCGCCGACTTCCTGGCGGTGTCGGCGGGCGTCTGGCAGCACCCCGACGGCCCGGCGGCGGCGGTCAGCGCGTTCAACAAGGCGATGTCCGGGGGGTGATCCCATGAAACGTGTGTGCGTGTTCTGCGGCTCGAATTCCGGCGCCAACCCGGCCTATGCCGACGCGGCGCGCGCCCTGGGCCGCCTGCTGGTGGAACGCGGCCTGGAACTGGTCTATGGCGGCGGCAACGTGGGCCTGATGGGCATCGTCGCCGAAACCGCCATGCAGGCGGGCGGCACCGTCATCGGCATCATCCCCGAATCGCTGATGCGCCTGGAAGTGGGCGCACGCCACATCAGCGAATTGCACGTGGTCGGTTCCATGCACGAACGCAAGGCGATGATGGCCGAGCTTTCCGACGCCTTCATCGCCCTGCCCGGCGGCATCGGCACCATGGAGGAATTGTTCGAGGTGTGGACCTGGGGCCAGTTGGGCCTGCACGCCAAGCCGGCGGCCTTCCTGGACGTGGCCGGCTATTACGACCACTTGCACACCTTCCTGGATCACATGGTGACCGAAGGCTTCCTGAAACCCCGGCACCGGCAAATGGTGGCGGTGTCGTCGGATGCTGGCGATTTGCTGGACGGTTTCGCCGCCTACCAGCCGCCCGTCACGGTGAAAATAATCAACACCGAGACCGCTTGACAGGCCCTGAGCAGGGCTCTATAAAGCGGGCCTCCCGACGCAAGGAACCCCTTGCCGGGGCCGAGAGATGGGCGATTAGCTCAGCGGTAGAGCACACCCTTCACACGGGTGGGGTCACAAGTTCAATCCTTGTATCGCCCACCATCTCTGGTCCGTTCGGACACCAAAGCCACCCCACCCCGGGTGGCTTTCGCCGTTTCGAGCCGCTTTTGGACAGACAAGCGGCGCATAGGTCTAAGCCCGCGCGGCGATTGAGCGGGCCCGGCACGGGCTGGCCTTCGGCCCAACAGGTCTAGGAGAGCCCAATGAACTCCTCTCCGTCCCGCCCCTGGTCCTTCGTCTGGCTGCTGGCCGCCGCCCAGTTGGTCGCCTGGGGTTGCCTTTATTACGCCTTCGCCGTCGCCGTGGTGCCCATGGAGGCCGAATTGGGCTGGTCGCGCACCAGCCTCAATGGTGCCCTTTCCATCGGGCTGGCTTCGTGGGGCTTTTCCGCCCCCTGGGTGGGACGCTGGATCGACCGCCACGGCGCCCGCATGGTGATGACCGTGGGGGCCGTCGGCGGCGGATTGCTGATGATGGCCTGGTCTCAGGTGGAAAGCCAAACCGCCTTCGTGATGATCTGGGCGGCCATGGGCTTTTGCATGGCGTGCCTGCTGTACGAACCGGCCTTCGCCGTGGTCACCGCCCTGTTCGGCGCCGATTACCGCCGCGCCATCACCGCCATCACCTTGCTGGGCGGCTTCGCCAGCACCGTGCTGATCCCGTTGACGCAAGCCTTGTGCGACCAATTTGGCTGGCGTCCGGCGCTGCTGATCTTGGGGGCGTTCTGCGTCTTGTTCGTCGGCGGCATCCATTGGGCGGTGCTGAAACCAGGTGACGGCCGCTCGGTGCTGGCGACCAAGGGTGATTCCCCTCCCCTGCCCGTCGGCAATCCGGTTTTCTGGGGCCTGGCCCTGTGGTTCACCGCCTATGGCGCGGTGTTCACCGGCCTGACCTTCCAGTTGATACCGCTGATGACCTTCCACGGCCTGGACAGCGGCCGGATCATGATGGTGATGGCGTCGATCGGCCCCATGCAGGTGCTGGGGCGCATCGTCTTGTTGGCCTTGGGGCGCAGGTTGGACGCCCGCATGACCGGCGGCGGCGTGGTTCTGGCCATGGCGGTGGCGGTGGGCCTGCTGATGGCCTTTCCCGGCGACTTCCCCGCCTTGATGGCCTTCGCCCTGCTGTATGGCGCCGCCAATGGCATCATCACCATCGTGCGCGGCACCGCCGTGCCGGAATACCTGAACGGCGCCAGCTATGCCGCCACCAACGGCGCCCTGGCCTTGCCGGTCAACATCGCCAAGGCCGGCGCCCCCTTGGCCTTGGCGGCGCTATGGAGCGCCACCGACAGCCCACGGGCGGTGACCGGCGCCATCCTGGCCTGCTGCCTGCTGGCGGTGGCCGGCTATGGGTTGGCGACGGTGGCGGCACGACGACGACGCTGACCTCTTTACCCGGCCTCCCCGGCTTCCCATGTGCAAGATTGCACGCCAAGCCGCACGAGGCCGTCATGAGCGAGATTTCGTCGCCGCCAACCGACACCGCCCTGTCCATGATCCAGCGCATCCGCGTCGTCGAAACCGCGCAGGTCTGGCGCTGGCTGCGCCTGGGCTGGCAAGACTACCGGCGGTCGGGATGGATCGGGCCGGTTTACGGCGCCGTGTTCGCCGCCGCCGGCCTGTTCATCGTCTTCGGCCTGGCGTGGCTGGGCTGGCCCTATCTGATCACCCCGATGATCGGCGGCTTCCTGCTGATCGCGCCGTTGTTGGCCCTGGGCTTCTATGCCCTGTCCAGCCGTATCGAGCGCGGCGAGCCGCCCCGCTGGACCCATCTTCACCTGGCATGGCGCACCAACACCTTCCACATCATGACCGCCGGGCTGGTCTTGATGCTGGTGGTGATGATCTGGGCGCGGCTGTCCATCGTGCTGTTCGCCCTGTTCTTTCCCTATCAAAGCATGAGCGTGGAAAGCTTCGTCGCCCAATCGGCGACCCTGGCCGGCATCAGTTTCACCCTGTTCATGCTGGGCCTGGGGGCGGCGGTGGCGGCCCTGGTCTTCGTCACCACCGTGGTGGCGCTGCCGCTGATGCTGGACGTCAAGACAGACATCTTCAGCGCTGCCCTGGTCTCGACCCTGGTGGTTGTCCGCAACCCGCGTCCCATGGCGCTGTGGGCGGTGGTCATCGTTCTGGTCACCGGCGCCGGCCTGCTGCCCGCCTTCCTGGGGCTGACGGTGGCGTTGCCGGTGATCGGCCACGCCTCGTGGCACGCCTACCGCGACTTGGTGAAAGAGATTTGATCCCATTGTTCCACGTGCCGGCAGGTCACGCCGACCCGTGAAGGATCGGGATGACCCAGCGCCAAGGCCATGACATGGCCGCTGGGCAAAATCCATTGCCGCAACAGCCATTGGCCGGCACCATCCTCGGCGAAATCAACGCCAAGCGGATCCAGGGTCACGGTAAAAGCCGACATTTGCCGCGCCATGCCCTTGCCGTTGGCCTTGACCACGGCTTCCTTCAGCGTCCACAGGCACAGGAAGTCCCGTTTCAACCGGTCCGGATCGCCCCCCAGCAACGCCTGATGCTCGGCCGCCGAGAAAAAGCGTTTGGCCAGGGTCAGGCCGTCAACCCGGCGGTCCAGGGACTCGACGTCGATCCCCACGTCGTGGTCAAGGGTCAGGGCGGCGGCAACCAGACCGCGGGTGTGCGACAGGTTCAGACGCGGGCGCGGCGCGTCTGCCGACCAGACCACCTCGGGCTTGCCCTGTTGGTCGGCGACGAAACGCCACTGGCCAGGGTCTCCGCCGACGACGGACGACAGCAAGAAGCGCCCCAAGGCATGGGCGGCCACATAGGCCTGGCGGTCCAAGGGGGATTGGAAACGTGCCGCACGGGCTTGCTCTTCGGGGTCCAGAACGGCTTCCAACTCGGGCCACGGCAACCGGGACTGGGCCGTCACCGGCAAGGTCCATATCCATACACGCTGCGGCATCGGCGCCCTCTTCCATTCCGCGGATAATTGTCATAGCCGGCGACATCGCGGTTTTCATAGCATGGTTTCGCACCGAAACCGACCCAAGGGCCAACAATGACCGCCTTCCTGATCGGCCTTGCCATCTTGGTGATCGTCGTCTTGGTGTCGCGCTGGGCGCTGCGCCAGTCTTTCCGTGTCCAGCGCCTGCCGCCCGCCAGCCGGCCCCAGGACCTTGGCTTGACCGCCGAGGAAGTCCGCATCCCGACGGTCAGGGGCAAGACCTTATGGGCCTGCCTGATCGCGGCGCCATCCTCCGGCCCGGCCCCGGCGGTGGTGGCCATGCATGGCTGGGGGGCCGACCATTCCAGCCTGCTGCCCCTGGTTCCGGCCCTGAACCAGGCCGGGGTGACGGTGTTGCTGGTCGACACCCGCAACCATGGTCGCAGCGACGGCGACACCTTCTCGTCCATGCCCCGCTTCGCCGAGGACATCGGCGCGGCGCTGGATTGGTTGGCCCGGCACCCCAGGGTGGACAAAGACCGGCTGGCGGTGCTGGGGCATTCCGTCGGCGGTGCCGCCGCCTTGCTGGCGGCGTCGCGTCGTGACGACATCAGGGCGGTGGTCAGCCTGTCGGCTTTCGACCATCCGGAACGGGTGATGCGCGACTATCTGCGGCGCCTGCGCATCCCCTATCGGCCTTTGGGTTGGCTGGCCTGCCGCTATGTAGAGCGGGTGATCGGCCATCGCTTCGACCACATCGCCCCGGTGTCCACCATCACCCGCATCCGCTGCCCGATCCTGATCGGGCACGGCGCCGACGACACCACCGTGCCGGTGGCGGCGGCACGCGCCATCCACGCCGCCGCCCCCGGCCAGTCCCAGTTGCGTATCTTGGAGAACACCGGCCACGACCACGCCGATGATTATCACGCCATCGGTCGCATCGTGGCCGGCTTCCTGGTGGTCGCCTTGGCTCAGCCCTGACGGATCCGGGCGACGAAACCGTCGACGCGCTCCATCAGGGTGCGGGACTGCCGCCCCAGATCCTCGGCCGAGCCCAGCACCTCGGCCGCCGCCGTGCCGGTCTGCGCCGCCGCCTGGGTGACGCCGTCGATATTGTCGGTCACCTGACGGGTGCCTTGGGACGCCTGCTCGACGCTGCGGGCGATCTCGCCGGTGGCGGCTTCCTGCTGGCTCACCGACTGGGCGATGGTGGCCGATATCTGGTTGATGTCGGCGATGGTGCGGCCGATGGCGTCGATGGCGCCCACCGAATCCCGCGTCGCTTGCTGGATCGACTGGATCTGCGCGGTGATCTCGGCGGTGGCCCGCGCCGTCTGGCTGGCCAGGTTCTTGACCTCGGCGGCGACCACGGCGAAGCCCTTTCCGGCTTCGCCGGCCCTGGCCGCCTCGATGGTGGCGTTCAAGGCCAGCAGGTTGGTCTGGCTGGCGATGTCGCTGATCAACTGCACCACCTCGCCCACCTTCTCCGCCGCCTGCGACAGCCGCGATATCTTGGCGTTGGTCTGTTCGGCGTCGTTGGCGGCCTGGCCGGCGATGTGGGTCGACTGGGTGACCTGACGACTGATTTCGGTGATCGAGGCCGCCAATTGCTCGGCGGCGGCGGCGACGTTCTGCACGTTGTCGGCGGCGCCACCGGCCGCCGAGGACACTGCCTGGGCCTGGGCCGAGGTCTGCACCGCCGTCGCCGACATGGACTTGGCGGTCACCTGCAAGTGCGCCGAAGCGTCTGACACCGCCGAGACGATGGCCTTGACGCCGGCTTCGAATTCTTCCGCCAATTGGGCCATGGCCGCCCGCTTGGCCGCTTCGGCCTGGATTTCGGCCTGTTTCTGCGTGGCCCGCAGGCGTTCGACCTCGACCATGCTATCCTTGAACAGACGGACGGCGCCGACGATGTCGCCGACCTCGTCATGGCTGGTCACTTGCGGCACTTCGACCGACAAGTCGCCCTTGGCCAGACGCAGCATGTTGGCGGTCAAGGCCCTGAGCGGGCGCACCGAACGGACGTTCCACAGACCGATGACGATGCCGACCAAAAGCGCGACAGCGGTCACCCCCACCATGGTCTGCTGGAAGCCGTTGGCCACTTTGCGGGCGCTGGCCGCCACCACCTGGTTCTTGCTTTCCTGAAGATCGATGAACTGGTTGATGCGGGCCAGCCATTGCACGAACAATGGCCTGGCTTGTCCCATCAACACGCTGTTCGCCCGTTCGACATCGCCGGATTGGCGGGCGGCGACGATCTCGACGATACGCGGCAGCGTGTTGGCCTCGGTTTCCTTGATGCTGGCCAGGATGGCCCTCTCTTCGGCGGAGATGTCATCCATGGCGGCGAACATCTTGTCCAACTCGCGGGCCGATTCGGCGTAGAAGGCGGCCAGACGGTCGATTTCGGCCAAGACCGGGGTCAACTGGGCCGGCTCCAACAGCACGACGTCGCGAAGCGCGATGGCACGGTCGTGGACCGAGCCGCGGAAATTGATGGCATAGCGTTGCTTGACCGCGTTGACATCGTTGATCTGGCCGAGGTCGTCCTCGATCCGATTGACCCGGTCGATGCCGACCAGCGTCAGGGCGACCATCAGCGACAGCACCACGCCGAAGCTGGCGACGAAGCGGCTGCCGATCTTCATGTTGCGTAATGCCTTCATGGTATTTTCCTTTCATAGGAACAAAAAAGGCGGACCGGGTTTCCCCGGTCCGCCTTCGTGTCGACAGGATGGTTCAAGCCGCTTCCTGCGCCGCCGGGGTGCGGATCAGGTAGTCGAAGGCGGACAACGAGGCCGTCGCCCCCGCCCCCATGGCGATGATGATCTGCTTGTACGGCACGGTGGTGGCGTCACCGGCTGCGAAAACGCCGGACACCGAGGTTTCGCCACGGGCGTCGATGACGATCTCGCCCCGGGGCGACAGCTCCACGGTACCCTTCAGCCATTCTGTGTTGGGCACCAGACCGATCTGCACGAAGATGCCTTCCAGATCGACCTTGTGGACCTGTTCGGTGTTGCGGTCCTTGTAGGACAGCCCCACCACCTTGTTGCCGTCGCCATGCACTTCGGTGGTCAGCGCCGAGGTGATGACGGTGACGTTGGGGAGCGAGCGCAGCTTGGCCTGCAACACCGCGTCGGCCCGCAACTGGCTGTCGAATTCGATCAGCGTCACTTGGGCGACGATGCCGGCCAGGTCGATGGCCGCTTCCACCCCGGAATTGCCGCCGCCGATCACCGCCACCCGCTTGCCCTTGAACAACGGGCCGTCGCAATGCGGGCAATAGGCCACGCCCTTGTTGCGGTACTCGGCCTCGCCCGGCACGTTCATCGAACGCCAGCGGGCGCCGGTGGCCAGGATGACGGTGCGCGACTTGACGCTGGCGCCATTGGCCAGTTGTACTTCGATCAAGCCGCCGGGGACGCTGGCCGGGATCAGCTTTTCGGCCCGCTGCAGGTTCATGACGTCGACCTCGTAGTCGCGCACGTGGTTTTCCAGCGCCGCGCCCAGCTTGGGGCCTTCGGTGTGGCTGACCGAGATGAAGTTCTCGATGGCCATGGTGTCCAGCACCTGGCCGCCGAAGCGTTCGGCCACCACGCCGGTGGCGATGCCCTTGCGGGCGGCATAGATGGCCGAGGCCGCGCCGGCCGGACCACCACCGATGACCAGAACTTCGAAGGCGTCCTTGGCGTTGATCTTCTCGGCGTCACGCGCCGCCGCGCCGGTGTCCAGCTTGGCCAGGATCTCTTCCAGACCCATGCGGCCCTGGCCAAAGGCTTCGCCATTCAGGTAGACGGTGGGCACCGCCATCACCTTGCGGGCTTCGACTTCGGCTTGAAAGGCGGCGCCGTCGATGGCCACGTGCTTGACGCGCGGGTTGACCACCGCCATGACGTTCAGCGCTTGCACCAGATCGGGGCAGTTCTGGCACGATTGCGAGAAATAGGTTTCGAAGCTGTACTCGCCGGGCAACGCCTTGATCTGGTCGATCAGATCGGCGTCCACCTTGGGAGCGCGGCCCGAGACCTGCAACAAAGCCAATACCAGCGAGGTGAATTCGTGCCCCAGGGGGATGCCGGCGAAGCGGACGGCCACGTCGGTGCCGGTCCGTTGGATCAGGAACGACGGCTTGCGGGCGTCGTCATCCTTGCGCACCAGGGAAATTTTCGGTGAGAGCGCGGCGATTTCCGCCAGCAGCTCGGACAATTCCTGCGAGACGGCGCCATCGTCGAGAGAAGCAACCAGATCGATGGGTTGCTCGACCATCTCGAGATAGGCCTTCAACTGGTTCTTCAAAGTATCGTCCAACATGTCAAAGGCTTTCCTGCGAGGGTGGGGGGAGGATCGGCAAGAGTGGGCGCCGGCCCGTCCCGCCCCGGCCGGTGGCCGGGGCGGTCCGCGCTGGGAAGATTTTCCCTAACCGAGGCTGGGATCAGATCTTGCCGACCAGATCCAGCGACGGGGCCAGGGTCTTTTCGCCTTCCTTCCACTTGGCCGGGCAGACTTCGCCGGGATGCGAGGCGACGTACTGGGCGGCCTTGACCTTGCGCAGCAGTTCCTTGGCATCGCGGCCGACGCCGCCGCAGGTGATCTCGACGATCTGGATCTTGCCGTCGGGATCGACGACGAAGGTGCCGCGATCAGCCAGGCCGGCTTCTTCGATCATCACCTCGAAGTTGCGGCTGATGGTGCCGGTCGGGTCGCCGACCATGGTGTAGTCGATCTTCTTGATGGCCGGCGAGCTGTCGTGCCAAGCCTTGTGGCAGAAATGGGTGTCGGTGGACACCGAGAAGATTTCCACGCCCATCTTCTGGAATT
>JAIWOG010000171.1 GCA_020217035.1 Magnetospirillum sp.
CGGCGTAATTGTCGGCCAGGTCTTCCAGTTCGGTGGGGCAGACGAAGGTGAAGTCGGCGGGATAGAAGAACACCACGGACCACTTGCCCTTCAGGTCGGCATCGGTGACTTCGATGAACTTGCCGGACTTGAAAGCCTGGGCCTTGAACGGCTTCACTTCGGTGTTGATCAGCGACATTTGGTTTTCTCCACAGCGTGTGTGTTTCGGAACAGGGGCGATCCTAGGGGTAAAAATCATATTGATGAAACGAGTTTTTTTTCTGACAAAAATCGTTTTTGTCGATTTTTAGAGAGATCCGTTTCCATCTTTCATTCTACGCCCGATCAGAAGCGCCACTTAAATAGAACTGTTCCAAAATCATAAACATCCAAGTGTGGAAACAAAGCCCTAGTGATAAAGGTCAAGGTTTTCCCCGTCGGGCCACGCCAGCAAATGGCTTTCACACTTGCGGCAATCGGAACTGCCGAAGCCGGGCCACGGCACCGGCAGGTGGGAAAGCCGGGCAACCAGAGCACATTCGTCGCCGTCTTCGAACACCCACGCCCCCTCCACCGTCCCGGCCTCGGTCAACCGGTCCACATGCCAGCGGACTTTCTTGCCCTTTTTCATGTGCCGGCCCAGCCGCGCCCGCAAGCCGCCCGGCCCCTTGGCCGAGCCGCAATAAAGATAACGCCCCGCTTGCAGCGGCGGCAGCGGGGCGTCAAGGCGGATGACCAGCACATAGGCGCCAGGCAGCGGCGGTAGGGATTGGGCGGTGGGGTGGAAAACCCCGTTCATCAGCCGCCATGTCGGCGGATCAGCCGCTCCAGCTCGGTCAGGAAGCGTTCCTCGGCCAGACGCATGGGCCAGGGTTCCCAGGGCGTGCCGCCGTAACGACGGACCAGAGGGTCCTCGACCAGGGGCGCCAGGCGGATCTTCAGGGTGGTGCGGATTTCCTGCGGGCTCCAACCGGCCACGTGCAGGGCCTCGGCGGCGGCGGCGCGGCGGTCGGCATCCTTGATGGCTTTTTTCCACTCGGCCGGCAGGTCGGCGGGGATACCCAGGCGGATGTGGATGGCGCGCTGGATGGCGCGGTCCATCTTGTGGAAACCTTCGCCTAGAAACGGCTTCACCGGGGTGATGGGGTCCCAGCGCACCCCCAGCGCCTCGGCGCCGTCATGCACCAGATTGGCCAGTTCCAAGGCTGTCGACAGGCCGGTGGGGGCGTTGGCACGCTGGATTTCCAGTGTCATCAGGCTGTGCTGGGCCACCGACAACGGCCATTCCCACACCGACGAGCCGCCCCAGCGGAAGGTGCGCGACACCCCTTCGGCCAAGTCGGCCAGTTCCCAATCCAATGGCGTGGGGTCCAGCAGGTTGAAGCGCCGCTTGGATCGCAGCAACACCCAGGCGCGGGCTTCCGCCATTCTTCGCTTCCGCTATTTGGTCAGCACCTTGCGATCCGGCTTGGTCGTCCCCCCGGTTTGATAGGGCGGCGGCTTCAGCTTGCGCGGGTTGGGCACACGGCGTCCGCCCAGGGGCTTGATCCGTTGCTCGTAGGTATAATGCAGCAGGGCGTGGTTGCGGAACAGCCCCAGATCGCCACGGAACGCTTCGAAATGGTCGAAGAAATTGGTCTTCCAGAACATGGCGTGCTTTTCGGTGTCAAAGCAGCCCACCCCGTCGACCACGTCGTATTTGACGCTGACGGTGGCGATGTTCGACACGTCCCAGATGCGCGAGATGCCGAAGCGTTCCGGTTCCTTGAAGATGATCGAGCCGTTGTCCAGCGAGAAGCCGCAGGCCAGGATGCGGTGCACGTTGTCGCGGTTCCGGTACAGGAAATCCATGGTTTCCATGTACTCGGCCTCGGTTTCCGAGGGGAAGCCGACGATGATGAACAAATGGTTCTTGATGCCGGCCTTGGTGGACCGCGCCAGCACCTCGGCGACGCCGTCGGGCGTGGTGCCCTTGTCCATCAGGTCGATGGTGCGCTGGTTGGCCGATTCCACCCCCCACAGGATGTAACGGCAGCCGCCCTGGTACATGATGTCCAGCACTTCCTGGGTATAGATCAGGTCGGGCTTGGCCAGCGCGTACCAAGTGATGTCGATGCCCTTTTCGATCAGGTCTTCGGAAATGCGGCGGAAACGGCCGGGCGAGATCATCTCGTCAACGAAGGCGAAACGCTTGACCCCATAGGTGTTGACCATGTGCTCGATCTCGCCCACCACCCGGTCGGTGGCCGCCGCCCGATGTGCGCCGGAATAGGACCGGTGATGGGTGCAAAAGGTGCACTTGTCCCAGGCGCAGCCCTTGGACGACATGATGGGGAACACCGGTTCCGGCTGGAAATATCGGTCCAGGGTGTAATCCGAGAAATCCGGATAGGGCTGGGTCTTGAAGTCCACTGACGGCGACTTGGGGTTCTTCACCCAGCCGTCGGGGGAATCGGCGTCACGCCAGATCAGGTTGGGAATGCCGTCGAAACGGGTTTGCCCGCGGTCCAAGGCTTGCAGCAGGTCCAGGAAGCCGCCCTCGCCCTCGTTGAAGACGACGAAGTCGATGAAGGGGTTGGCAAACACCACCGACGGGTGGCAGGCGCTGGTATAGCCGCCGCCGAAGACGATCTTGACCTCGGGGCGCAGCGCCTTGACATAATAGGCAATCAGCACCGACGGCATGTATTGTTCGCGGAACATCAACGAAAAGCCCACCACCGACGGGTCGTTGGCCACCAGCTTGCGGGCAGCATGTTCGGCATAGGCCTTGATGGGGGGCACGTATTCGCCCCGGGCGCAGGCCCGCTCGAAGCCGTCCAGGAAGACGTTCTCGACCTTGCGGATGGTGCTTTCGAAAAACCGCGACAGCCGCAGGTACTCGGCCTCGTTCCAGAACACGTCGCCGCCTTGGCGGAACATGGCGGCGGCCTGGGCGAATTCGGCCTGGGCCTGGGGGGTGAACTGGACAAAGCTTTTGCCGGCCAGGGCGGCGTCGACGAAGGTGTTGTACCATTCAGCGTTCAGGTCGACGCAAGAAACCTTGAAATCGGAATGTTCCTCGGCGAAGGCCTTGATGATGGATGGCCCCAAGGGCAGGCTGGCCGGAAAGGAAAACGGGCAGATGGCGATGTTGACCTGCCGATTCATGGAATTCCTCGATCAGCTTGGGGGAAACGTCAGGCACCTTAGCTTGTCCTGGAATCCATCTCAACAATTGGACTTGTGTGGTTTTTCAAGGCGCACCCGAGCACCCCACCAAGTCTGGTAGGTACATGGAAGCCCCTAAAAAGCATAGGTTTGCTTAACCGTGCCAAGGAGGGTTGGAAATGAACGAAGCCAAAAGCCGCAGCGAAAACGCCCGCGCCATCAAGCATTGCCTGGATTATCTGGCCCGCGAGGCCCGCGAGGCCGACCTGCGCGAACTGGCCGAACTGATCGAGGTGGCCGGCCTGGCCGCTGAAGACGTCAGCAATCCCCTGCACTGACCTTCCATTGTTTGGTTGCCGGGCCCGCCTCCCCCTGGGACGCGGGCCTTTGTGTGTCTCCCGGTCAATGGTGAAGCTTGGCGGCGAAACGGGCGATTTCCGCCGCCTCGATGCCCAGGACCTTGATGGATTCCGCCAGATCGGACAAGCCCAGGTCGCGGGCCTTGCAGGCCAGGGCGTCCAGCGCCTGGCCCAGGATGGCGGCGTCGCCGGCCAGCGGCCCGGCGTCCCCGCCCAACCCGCGACGGCCCAGGGCGGCGGCCATCACGCCGCCTCCGCCGCACGGTCGTGGCGCCGCAACACCGAACCGGGAACCGCGCATTTCGCCCGGGCGCTGGTCAATGCCTGTTCGCTGACCTCGATCTCGGCTGCCGCCACCGGATAATCGGCCAGATTGCGGGTTTCACCCAGGAAGCGGTAATTGCACCCCGCGCCGCCAATGGTGCGGCGGATGATCAGATGCGGCATCAACACCAGATAACGGTCGATGCCCATGGATTGGCCGAACTCCAGGCAACCCAGGACGATTTCCGCCGCCACCCGGCGCTTGGCCGCGGGCTCCAGGTCGTCGTCGATACCGAAGCGCGTGGCTTCCCACACTTTCGGCGAAACCGGCACGTCGCCGCCCAGCAGGTCGGGCCACAATTCCTTCAGCATGTAAGGGCGGGTGGTGGGAATCAGGCGGGCCACGCCGTTGACCGGGCCACCGGGATGGCGGTGGATCAAATAGGTGGCGGCCGGCGTGTCGAACTGGTCGTATTCCATGCCGTCATGGCTGGGGACGCTCCAACCATTGCGTTCGACGAAACATTTATGGCGCAGTCGATGATGGGCCGCCAGCGAATCGCCAAATACGTGTGAATTAGCCCAAGTCACAACCTCAATCATCTACCCCTCCTGGCGCATCTCGTTTCTGGCACCAGAAGAAGACGAATCGACTATTATTACATCCTGCCAAGGTTGAGAGGTTTACGGGACGATCAATCCCATGCGAATAGCCTTGACGATGGCGAGCACGCGCGTCGAAGCCTTCAATTTGCTCATGGCGTTCTTCAGATGAAAATTGACCGTGTTTTCCGAGATGTTGAGAATCACCCCGATATCCCACGACGACTTGCCACGGGCCGACCAGATCAGGTATTCGCGTTCACGGCTGGTCAGCGACACCGGGGCGCCGGGGGCACCCGGATGCTTCAGCCCCACCAACACCGTATGGGCCTGGGTCACCAGCATGTTGACCACCGACAACGACCGGCGGTGGTCGATATCCAGGTAAGGGGTGGCGATGGCGGCGACGAACACCTCGCCGGCGGGACCATGGATGGGCACGGTGATGCCGTCCACCAAGCCGGCGTCGCCGGCTTCCGCGAACATGCGCCGCTGTGGGGCGGTCAGGTCCTGCAAATCCGACCAGCGATAGGGAATGCGGGCCAGGCTGGCCCGCGTCACCACCGGGTCGATGGTGACGTAGTTGTTCTCGAAATAATGGGTCTGCCATTGCTCGGGGTAGTCGACGATGACCGCCGGAATGGTTTCGTCGTCCAGCGACCGTTCAGGATCGCCGAAGGATCCGCAGGCCATGTAGGCGAAACCGAACTGCCCCAGGGCCGATTTCAGCTCGGCCACCAAGGCCGGCGTCGACTCGGCCTGCAAGGTGCGCTCGATGAAGTCGCCAAAACGAAACGAGTCATCGACCATGTTACCTCGCACCACCCACGAGTTTTACACCTTCGACGCGTATGGTATACACACATCGCCCCCCAATCAATCTTGCGTGTGCGATGATCGGCTCAGATAACGTGGAAAAAGCACCCAACCCCTTGGACACCCATCTGGGGATGCGAATCAAGGCCCGCCGTCAAAGCCTTAACCTGTCGGCGGCAGGGCTGGCGCACGCATTGGCGGTCGGCGAGGACGTCCTGGCGCTCATGGAACGAGGCATCCAACGCCTAAGCGCCAGTCAGCTGCATAGACTGGCCCAGGTTCTGGATGTTCCCATCAGCTATTTCTTCGAAAGCGCCCCGCGGGAACACTCCCCCGGCTTCCCCGGCACCGCTTTCGCCGAAGCCTTTGTCACCGCCGACGACGAATCGGCCGAGACGCTGGATCTGGTTCGCGCCTTCCTGGCCATCGACGATGCGGCGGCCCGCAAACGGGTGACCGAATTGGCCCTGACGCTGGCAGCCAAGTCACAGGCATGAAAAAGGCCGCGACGGCATTTCGTCGCGGCTTTTTTTCGTGAGGACTTATTCCGAGGCGGAATCGCCCACCGCGCCCAAGGCCTTGGCCAAGTCCAGAACCCGCTTGCGGACTTGGGGATCGGTGATGCGGTAGTAAGCCCGCACCAGTTCCAACGTCTCGCGCTTGGTCATGGGATCCGCCTCGAAGCCGGCCGGTTCCTCGGACAGGCCAGAGATCAGACGCGGCGACAGGGATTCCACTTCCTCGGACATGTCGTCGAAGAAGAAGCTGACCGGAACGTCCAGCACGCGGGACAGGTCGAACAAACGGGACGCGCCGACCCGGTTGGCGCCGCGCTCGTACTTCTGCACCTGCTGGAAGGTCAGGCCCAGGGCCTCGCCCAGCTTTTCCTGGCTCATTCCCATCAAGGTCCGGCGCAAGCGCACCCGGGCGCCCACATGAACGTCGATGGGATTGGGCTTGCCCGCAGGCGTGCGCCCACGGCTGGAGACCTTGCGGGTCGAGGTTTTCACGGAAACATTGGCGGTAGAAGTCATATGTGCAATTTCCTGTGGCTAAATGCCCCACGCCCCTATTTTCACTACTTTTGGCATCAATAGCAACCTCTTGTTGCACATCAATGCAAACTTTTGTTTTATTCCATCTGGCGAACGGACACTATTCCTGGGCCTGCGCGGGCGAACAAAGACCAGGGATAGAATCACCCTTCATCCATGAAATTGACAACCAACATCACCGCCGCGTCGACAGAATCCATCACCCGAGGGTCAAGACCTTCGCCGGCGGAAAAATCCGCCCCCTCGATGCCGACGACCCGCATGCTTGGTGGCAGCCGCCCCAGGCTGGCAGCCAAAGACAAAGCCTCGGCCAGGCCGAAGACATGGCTGCTTTTGGGAAAGCTGGCGGCTGGCACCGCCGTCGGGTCGTCCCAATGACGGACCGTCCCCGGAATGCTGCCGGCGCAGGTGGCATCCACCAGCACGACCCGCTCATGCCCCTGCCAGCGGGCCATCAGGTCGGTGCCCTCGCCGTGATGGCGCAGCACCGTGACCTGGGCCAGCCCCAGGCGTTCCACCCTGTCGGCCACCCGCCACCCCACCGCGTCGTCGCGGCGAAACGGATGACCGATTCCGATGACCAGCAGGCTCACTCGGCGAACCAGCGGGCGAAGAAGGTGTCGTCGCCTTCGCGGCGCAGCCGGCGGGTCGGGGCGCCGTCGTCGTCAATCAGTTCCATCTGGCGCAGCCAGCGCACGATCTTCTTGAAATGGGCGATATTGTGCAGGGCGATTCCGCCTTCCATCCAGTTCTGCTCCAGGAAGGCCAGGACCGCCGGCTGCCCCAGTTCAGCCTCCCACAGGATGCCCAGCAACGAGCACAGGGCCTCTTCCACGTCGCGTTCGGGACAGAACAGGCTTTGCACCGCGTCGGCTTCTTCCCGGCGGCCGCTTTCCGGACCGCAGCCCAAGCCGAAATCGATCACCTTGCGCCGATGGGGGGCGGCGCATTGGTAATGGGCCACTTCGTGGATCAACACGCTGGGTTCCATGCGGATGGCCACGTTGTCGCCGTCCCAGGTCCAATAGGTCTTGGGATCCACGTCCAGGATGCCGAAACCGAACTGGCGGCACAGTTCCACCCCTTGGGCGTGGTGGGCGGGATCGGTGGACAGCGTCATCAGGTCGCCGTCGGGAATCTGCCTGGTGACCCTGATGAAGACTTTGTGCGCCAGGGCGTCGTCGGCCAGGGCGGCGGCGAATTCGGGCAGCAAAGGCAACAGCGTGCCGTGGTCGACGGGGGTCAGCATCATGACGAAAGGGTTCCTGGCTGGCGGCTTTTGTCCACAAGACGCGCCTGTCTACCCCCGTTGGCCCGGCTTTCGCAACAGGCTTGGCGCTTCAATCGCGCATCAGCAGGTTGACCCGCATGGGCTGGTCGAATTCCATGCCGCCTTCGCCGTTGGGGCGGCCGTTGGCGGCGTAAAGCGCCCGCATCTGTTCGTCCAGCGCGGCGAAGCGTTCCTCGCGTTCGTGGTTGGCCGAAATGATGCGGTCGCGGAAGGCTTCGTAGGACTTCATGGACACGGTATGCAGATAAAGGATTTCGTCCTTCATCTGGAATCCCGGGGCATGGCGAAGCGCGGCCAGGGCCTGGGCGCGGACCTGGGTCTCGTCATCCACCGGCCGGCAGGTTTCGAAGAACTTGCCTTCGGCCACCGGCTCAGAGACGTAGACCATGCCGCCGGGCACCAGCACGCGGTGCGCCTCGGCCAGGGCCTGGGCCATGTGTTCGGCGGGGATATGGTGCAGCGAATTGAAGAACACGACGATGTCGGCGCCGCCGTCTTCGACCGGCAGGGCTTGGCCGACGCCTTCGACGACGCGTTCGTCGGCCACCTTCTCGGCATTCCACGCCTTGGCCAGTTGGCGGGGCGAGCATTCCACCCCGATGACGCTGGCGCCGCGCTGGGCCATCATCCGGGTCAGGTTGCCGTCGCCGCACCCCACGTCGACGACCCGCTTGCCTTCCAGGTCCAGGGTCTCGACAATCACCTCGGCGTTGCGGCGGCGTTGCATGCTGTCTCTCCACTGCTGTTGATCACAGGATGCATATAAGGAATCACCGATGGATGTCGAGTTCCAATGCGCCATCGTGCTGGGCGCCAAGGTCATGGAGGACGGCAGCCCCTCGCCCGCCCTGGCCCGCCGCGTCGCCCACGCCGCGGCCTTGGCGCGGGCCGGGACGGTGGACAACCTGTTGATGAGCGGCGGCGCCGTCAACCACCCCACCCCCGAAGCCCATGTCATGCGCGACCTGGCTCTGGCCGCCGGCGTCGCCCCGGATCGGGTCCACGTTGAAGATTGTTCGCGCAACACCATCGACAACGCCCGACGCTGCGCCCCCATCCTGACGGAACAGGGCTGGACGCGCCTGTTACTGGTCACCGACAGCTTCCACCTGCCTCGCGCCCGACTGATCTTTTCCGCCCACGGGATGAAAGTGACGACGTCGGGGGCACGACCAGACAGGCCCAGTGCCGAATGGGTGTTGGCCCATCTGCGCGAGGTGCCAGCCATGGTGAAGACGCTGACCCGGCTATATGTAATCGGCTGACGGACCCGGAATACCGGGCAGCGGCGCGTCGGGGTCGGCCAGACAGGCGTCCCGCAGGGCCTGGGCGATGGTGGCGGTCAAGATGGCCGAACTGATCGGCTTGGATAAGAAACGCACATTGGGGCCGACGCGCAAATCCGAGGTTTGCCGGCTCCAATGCCCGGACAACACCACCACCGCCACATGGGGGAACTCGTCGTAAAGCCGGCGGATCAAGGTTTCGCCGTCCATCGCCGGCATGGCGATGTCGGTCACCACCACCGCCACCGGCTGGACCAGCAACAAATCCAGCGCCTGTTGGCCGCTGGTGGCGTAAAGCATGGTCCAATGGCCTTCCATCTTGTGCAGGCCGCGACGGATGCCGGAAAGAACATTGGGTTCGTCATCGACGAACAGGATCACCGGGGCGACCATGGCGACGCTCCATTCCCGAACAAGACGAACGCATTATGACATGAGGCATGGCTTCCGTGCGTTCTTTTTCCCGGCGCCAGGCCAAATGTTTCTTATTTGTTCTCATCACGACACCCGTTTTAGTATTTGTTGATGCCATAATCCCCTTCCAATCCATCACCGGACCAATACCATGTTCTCTCTGAAATCCCCCGTCGGCACCAATTACCGCGTCGATCCCGACGACCTCATGAACACCAAGCGCACCCTCAACCAACTGGGCTATTACGACATCCCGCCCCATCGCGGCATCGACGACTGGACCGACGACGCCATTCGACGGCATCAAACGGTTCCAGAAGGACAATGGCCTCAAAGTGGATGGCTTCATGCGCCCAGGCGGAGAGACGGAACAAAACATAAACTTATTATTAACCAATGAGCAAGCCGGTAAATCAGACACCCCGCAAGGCAATCCCAATCAGCGGCGCATCGATTTCCTGGAAAGCGAAATCGCCAAGCGACGTGAGCAGGTGCGGCAAATGCAGCAAGCTGGAGCCGACCCCAAAGCAATCAGGGATATCGAGTTCGGCATCCGACAGTCCGAAGCTGAACTGGCTAAGTTGAAAGGGGGCGGCAGTTGGGGGCCATTCTCATGGTAACGACTTTGCGCGTGAAAATTCCTTAAGGCGTTCCGCCGCCCATGTGCGTGCCCGCGCGATCCTGTCGTCGGGCACGCCTTCCTGGCGCAAGCGGTCCTCGGCTTGATCGGCCTTGCCGTAACGCATGGACCCCAGAATGCGCCAACCAGCAGCCTCGACACCG
>JAIWOG010000172.1 GCA_020217035.1 Magnetospirillum sp.
GGGTCGGTGCTGGCGACATGACCAGCAGCGATCGCATTTGCCATGGCATCCGTGGCCGCCGGGTCACCCTTGGCGGCGGCTTCCCGCCAGAAATGGGCGGCCTTGACGAAATCGCCGCGCCGCATGGCAATCTCGCCGGCACGGTACAGACAGTCCCAGCACGACGGATCCTTGCTGCCCCGTTCCAGCAGGACCGCCGCCTCAGCCAACGGATCGGCTGATGGCAGCATGCCGGCCACTTTCATCTGCGCGAGATAGCGGTCGGCAAGACCATATCCGGCGTTGCCGGCGATTTCGAAATGACGTGCGGCGCTGGCGGCGTCGTTGCGCAGCCGAAGCACGATCATGCCCAGTTCCGTGTGGGCAAGTGTCCAATGTTCGGCAAGCCGGGTCAGCAATGCCTCGGCTTTTTCCAGTTCCTGCCGGGAAGCGTCATCTCGCCGTATGATTGCCCAGGCGGCATCATTCATTTCGCCCAGTTCCGCATCGGTTTCGGCGAAACCCTGGAAGGGCAGCAGAAGGAACACAACGGCAATTGCTGAAAAGAATCGCCTCATCATTCTCTTCTCCGACACCATCGCGCCCCGATGACTCCGACAGTACATTCAATCAAAAAGAGCGTCCATAGCCTGACAGACCGACATCAGACATGCCACGTCGCGTTTCGGTTGGCGTCCAACGTGTCCATCCTTTATGCTGCCATGCCCCGCTTGTGGGGCAACGTTTTCGCCAAAGTGAACGAATCCAGATGACCAGCAGCAATCGAGTCTATCTCTACGACACCACGCTTCGCGATGGCGCCCAGACCCAGGGCGTCGATTTCTCGGCCGCCGACAAGGCCAAGATCGCCCGCGAGCTGGATAGTCTGGGGATTGACTATGTCGAGGGCGGCTGGCCCGGCGCCAATCCCACCGACGATTCGTTCTTCGCCAATCCGCCAAGTTTCAGCCGTTCCAAGCTGTGCGCCTTCGGTATGACCCGACGCGCCGGCCGGTCGGCGGACAACGATCCGGGCCTTGCGGCCCTGACCCAGCACCCGGTCGGTGCGGTGACCATGGTCGGCAAGTCGTGGGACTTCCAGGTCACCGTCGCGCTCGGCATCGAGCTGGACGAAAACCTGCGGATGATCGGCGAGTCGGTGGCCCATCTGAAAAAGAAGGTGCCGGAAGTCATGTACGACGCCGAGCATTTCTTCGACGGCTACAAGGCCAACCCGGCCTACGCCATCCAGGCGCTGAAGGCCGCCTATGAAAACGGCGCCCGCTGGATGGTGCTGTGCGACACCAATGGCGGCTCGCTGCCCCACGACATCGAACGCATCGTGGGCGAAGTCATCGCCGCCGGCATCCCCGGCGACAATTTGGGCATCCATTGCCACAACGACACCGAAGCGGCGGTGGCCAACTCGTTGGCCGCCGTCAAGGCCGGGGTGCGTCAGGTCCAGGGTACCATCAACGGCCTGGGCGAACGCTGCGGCAACGCCAATTTGGTCAGCATCATCCCCAATCTGATGCTGAAGATGGGCTTCGAGACCGGCATCGCCCGCGATAACCTGAAGAACTTGGTCCGCGTCAGCCGCGCCCTGGACGAGGTGCTGGACCGCAAGCCCAACCGGTCGCAGCCCTATGTGGGCGCCTCGGCCTTCGCCCACAAGGGCGGGCTGCACGTCTCGGCGGTGGCCAAGGACCCCAGTTGCTACGAACACGTCGACCCGGCCAGCGTCGGCAACGTGCGCCAGATCGTGGTGTCCGACCAGGCGGGACGGTCCAACATCGTCGCCCGCATGGCCGACCTTGGCATCGACATGGCCACCGTCAAGAAGGACGCCCTGGTCAAGGTGGTCGAGCAGATGCAGGTGGAATTCGACCCGCGTGACGTCTCGGACCTGGTCGACCTGATCAAGCGTCTGGAACACGAAGGCTATGCCTACGACACCGCCGCCGCCAGCTTCGAATTGCTGGTGCGCCGCGCCTTGGGCGAAGTGCCGGAATATTTCCGTCTGGAGCGTTATCGCGTCATCGACGAACGTCGCCGCAACGCCGTCGGCCATTGGGTGACCCTGTCGGAAGCCACCGTCAAGGTGGAGGTCGGCGGCAGGGCCTATATCCAGGTGGGCGAAGGCGACGGCCCGGTGCACGCCTTCGACACCGCGCTGCGTCAGGTGCTGACAGGCGCCTATCCGCAGTTGGAAGCCCTGGAACTGGCCGATTACCGCGTACGCATCGTCGAAAGCACCGCCGGCACCTCGGCCCGGACCCGCGTCACCATCGAAAGCACCGATGGACGCGGCCACCGCTGGACCACGGTGGGCGTGCATTCCAACGTCTTGGAAGCGTCGCTGGAAGCGTTGCAGGATTCCATCGCCTTCATGCTGTTCCGCTTCGCCGAAGAAGGCTGATCCCATGTCGCAAGGCGATCTTCTGGCGCAGATGCACGACTGGGTGGCCATCTATGGCCCGCCGCCGGTACGCACCGAATTGCTGGCGGCGCTGAACAATGCGCGGGCCGAGGACGGTGGCGAGCCGGGGGCCGCCGATTACTGGCAGGCCATCGCCGAATTGCTGGTGGCCAAGGGCCATTTGGATATCGCGCGGGAAGCCATCAAGCGCTGGCAGATGCTGGCGCCCGCCGACCACCCCATCCACGCGGTGATGGGCGGCGGGCCGCCGCCCGAGGAAAAGCCCGCGCCCGTGGTGCCGCCGCCAGCGCCCAAGCCGGAGCCCACATCGCGCATCGTCCGCGTCATCGACACCACCTACACCTTCCACCGCATCGATCCGCAGATGGACAAGGTGCAGGGCAAGAAGGTGAAATCGTGCTGGGAAACCTTCCTGGACGAAAACGACAAGACCAGCCGTGCCGTGCTGAACGCCTTCGACGACGGCACCTATGGGCCGTGGGCGGTGACCGGGGTGTTCACCGACTTCGCCGGCGCGGCGGCGGTGGAAGTGGTGGTGCGCTCCATGCAGCGCCATTTCGTCTTCACCACCAAGAAGGACGCCAAGGTGCGCAAGATGCTGGCCGGCTTCGGCCTGCCGCTGATGACCGTGCTGGGCGTGTTGATCGGCTACATCATGGGTGTGATTCATTGACCGAGAACGTTATGGGACCCGCCATCATCCTGGTGCGGCCGCAATTGTCGGAAAACATCGGCACCGCCGCGCGCGCCATGCTGAACAACGGCCTGACCGATTTGCGCCTCGTCGGCCCCAAGCCCGATTGGCTGTCTGAACGCGCCATCGCCGCCGCATCGGGTGCCGACCGGGTGGTGCTGGGGGCCAAGGTGTTCGACACCACCGCCGAAGCCATCGCCGATCTGAACCGGGTGTGGGCGACCACCGCCCGCAACCGTTTCATGGTCAAGACAGTGGACACGCCGAAGACCGCTGCCCTGGCTATGCGCACCATTGCCGCCGACGGCCAGAAATTCGGCGTGATGTTCGGCCCCGAACGCACCGGCCTGGAAAACGACGACGTGTCCTTGGCCGACACCGTGGTCACCGTGCCGCTGAACCCGGATTATTCATCGCTGAACCTGGCGCAATGCGTGTTGCTGGTGGCCTATGAATGGTATCAGGCGGCTGAGCCCACCCTGCCCGAGCGTCACATGACCAAGGGCGCCGAGCCGCCGGCCAGCAAGGAAAAACTGCAGCATTTCTTCGACCATCTGGAACGCGAGTTGGACGAATGCGGCTTTCTGCGCATTGCCGACAAACGCCCGGTGATGGTGCGCAACATCCGCAACCTGTTCCAGCGCGCCCATCTGACTGGTCAGGAAGTGCAGACCCTGCACGGCATTGTCCATGAACTGGTCACCTATCGCCACCGCAAGGGCAAGCAACACAGCGGCGAGGACTGAACGGCTCATCCATATCCCGGTGATCGAAACCGATCACCGGCGCCCTCAGGCGGCGGGCGTGTTTCTCCGAAACACTGGCCTTCCGCGGCATAAGCCCCGCGGCGCGGTCGCGCCTAGCCGCATACCGATGAGTGCCTCTCATCGGGATGCGGCATCAGGCTTGGCCCGCACCCTCGCCGGGGAAGGTCAGCAGCACCCGGGCGCCCGGATAATAACCGGGGTCGAAGGCGATGGTGCCGTCGTGGCGTTCCATGATCTTGCGGCACAGCGGCAAGCCGATGCCGACGCCGCCATATTGGCCGGGGCCGTGCATGCGGCGGAACAGGTCGAACATCGTGTCGGCGAAGCCGGGATCGATGCCGATGCCGTTGTCGGACACCGTCACCTGCCAGCCGCCCCTGACCGGATGGGACTCGATGGTGATGCAAAGCGGCTCGGGACGGCGGTACTTCAGACTGTTTTCGATCAGTTGGGTGAACAATTCGCCCAGCAAGCGGCGGTTGCCCATGACCTTGGGCAGGTTGCCGACGGTGATGCAGGCATCCGCCGGCCGTGCCAGCCGCTCCAAAGCGTCGTCAACGGCCCAGCGTAGGGGTTCTTCCTGCATCGCCGCCTGTTCCAGGCAGATGGCGGCATAGTGGTTCAGTCCTTCGACCTGCTGCTTCATGCGCAGGGCGGCGGCCTGCAAATACCCCAGGTCGTCGGCCAGTTCCGGCATCTGGTTGCCGCTGGCCCGCACGTGACGTTCGATCAACTGGCTGAAGCTGACCACCGCCCGCACCGGTTCCAGCAAATCGTGGGCGGTGATGAAGGTGACCCGTTCCAGTTCGGCGTTGCTGCGGCGCAGGCGGTCCAACGCGTCTTCCAATTGCCGGCCGGCGGCCTTGCGTTCAGAGATGTCCTCTTGCGAGACGATGACCCGGCCCAGGCTTTGCTCGTAGCCGGTGGCGACCTTCCAGCGCAGCAGGATGCTGCGGTTCTCGCCGTCCAGGGTGCGCACCACCGTGTCGGCGGTCAGGGTGGTTTCGCCGTTCCAGATCGCCCGCAATTGCGCCTGGAAGGCGGGGAGCGATTCCGGGGTGAAAATCAAAGGCAACCGACGCAGCAATTCCTCGCGGCTGCGGGCCCGGTGCATGGCGATGGTGGCGTCGTTGACGTCGATCACCCGCACCATGTCGGCCAGGCGCAGCACCTGGGCGGGATTGTCGGCCATCCAGACGTCGAGATCGCCGATTTCGGGGCGCAGCCGGGCCAGTTCGGCGGCGACGGCGGAAAAGTCCTCTTCCCACAGCGACACCGGCGAGGCGGCGAACAGGATCCCTAGCCGCTGTTCGCGGGCGGCCAGTTCCTGGTGGCCGCGGGCCAGTTCATTGCGCATCAGGTTCAGCGTACGCACCAGTTCCCACATCTCGTCGCCATCACGGAAACGGTCCAAATCCTGTTCCGGCGTCTCGGTCGGTCCCTGTCGCCCCAATTCCTCGGCATAGCTGGCGATCCGGCGCAGGGGACGAATCACCGATTGGTGGGTCAGGGCATAGATCAGGGCGGCGATCACCAACACCAAAGCCACGTTGCTGGCGACGATCCCCCACATGCGGTCGACGACGCGCCCCCGCAGGTGGTCGGTGGTGGCGACCACCCGCAGCCGGCCCAGATCCATGAGTTGGCCGCTGTAAAGCCGGGTCAACGGAAATTCCCGCACGATGGCGTCGGCGGGGGGCAATCCCACCGCCATCCGCACCCTGCCGTCGCCGTCCAGCATTTCCACCTGGGCGATTCCGGGCAATTGCCGCAATCCAGCGAACACCAATTTCAGGCGGTCGTCATCTTCCAGCCACACGTTTTCTGCGATGCTGGGCAGGGTGGCGCTTTCGATCTGGTCCAGCCGCTCCATCAGAACCGCCAGGTCGCGTTGGTAATCGCGGTGCAAAACCAGCGACGACGACGCCAGGGCAGCCACCAGGCCGACCAGCACGACCCGCCGCAGCAGGCGGGCGATCACCCCATGCGGCCGCCGGAGGATGAAAGCGGACGACATGGATCATCCACCTGGCAGGATATGACTGAAAGCCGTCCCCTGCAGCCGCTTGTGGGTGCCGTCGGCTTTCATGGCCATCAGTTCGGCGCTGATGGTCGGGATCAGGGCGGCGTGCTTCTTGTGCAGGTACAAGTACATGGGCACCTGGGCCAAAGGCGGTTCCTGGACGGTGATGGCATGCCCTAATTGGCGGGCCTGCCACAACGCCTGCCAGCGTTCGTGCAAGATGACGTCGGCCCTTTGGTTTTGTAGCAACTGCACCAGCTGGCGCGAGTCGCGGGTGGTGGTCAGTTCGCGCGAAGCCGGCAGGCTGCGTTCGAAAATCTGCCAGCCGATGATATGGGCGACCGAATGGGGCGAAAGGTCGGCCCAGGTCTTGATCGACGGCTGGGGCGCGTTGGTACAGGCGACGAAGTCGTTGACGAAGATGGGTTCCGGCACCCGAACCAGATTGGGATAATCCTTTTCCAATCCGGCGACCCGGGCGGCCAAGCCGTCATCGATGCCGTCATTGGCCAAGCTGATGGCGCGGGCCGCCGCCGGGTTGACGCTCAGGGTCATGGGCAGTCCCAGCCGCTTGGACAAGGCGGCGATCAGCAGGTCGGTGAAGCCGTCCTGTTCGGGCGTTGTCCAGGGTTCGCGCATGCCGGTGGTCAAGTTCAGCGGCGCGTCCGCCGCCCAAACCGAAGAAGACAGGACGACAACGGCCAGCAAAGCAGCGATCAGTCGCTTGGCTGCAGTCATCATCAAACCAAGCCTGCCCATCCCAGATGAAAACATCATTCCCCCCAATGAGGCCAGGATACCCCGATCCACGCCCCGTCAAAAGGCATAATGGCGTTGCGCTGGCATCCGGACCAGGACTGCCCCGTTTAGGTCATGTGGATTCCCGCAATTGCGGTATCCCGATGCGGAATTGTAAAACCCCCGACCTACGCACAGAAAACATAGTGCGACAGGGAGCTATTACATGCTGCATCGCGTCAAATTCGCCCATCGCCTGATGATACTACTTTTGGCGGCAGCCATTCTACTGTCAATTGTTGGCTTGACCGCCATGCTGGGCGGGCGCCAACTGGCGGAAGGCGCCGAAGCGGTGTACGCCAAGCGTGTCGTCGCCATGGGACAACTGGCGCAGGTGCTGGATCTGGTTCACCATATCCGTGCCGACGTGGTGCGTGTCGTGCAAAGCGAAAGCCGGCTGACCCTGGACCGCCTGTCCACCGACATCAGCGCCAATTCCCAGTCCATCGATCAGGTATGGGGCCAATACCGCGCTCTGCCCCATGACGCCCAGGAAGCCAAGCTGGGCCAGGAATTCGAGGAAGCGCTGAAGGTCTATCGTTCGACTTATGCCGAAACCCTGTCCATGCTGGCCCAAGGCGACGCCTTCGGGGCGCGGGAAAACCTGAGCGACGCCGATTCCCAAGCCTACGCCCGCACCGCCGACACCCTGCGCCGCTTGACCGACCTGCAAACCAGCTTGGCCCGACAGCAATTCGACGACGCCCTGCAATCTTGGAACCGCGCCAGCACCAGCGCCGTCGCCGTCATCGTCGTCGGCCTGGGCTTGCTGAGCGCCGTCACCCTGGGGATCGGCCGTTCCATCACCCGCCCCATCGCCGAAGCCATCGCCGTCATGGGGCGGTTGGCCCAGGGCGACGTCACGGTGGCGGTCACCGGCACCGACCGCCAAGACGAAATCGGCGACATCGCCCGCGCGGTCGCCACCTTCAAGCAGAACGCCATCGAACGCGAGGAATTGCGCCAATCCCAGGCCGACCGCGACCGCCAGGCCAGCGCCGAACGCCGCCAGGCCCGTATCCGGCTGGCCGAGGAATTCGATTCCGGAATCGGCGACATGCTGAGCTCGGTCACCGACGGCGCCGCCAACCTGGAACAGGCCGCCCGTGACCTGTCGCAAATATCCACCGACGCCCGCAGCCAGGCCCAGTCGGTGGACCAATCGGCCCGCACGGCTTCGGACAACACCGCCCGCGTCGCCGCCGCCACCGAGGAATTGTCGGCGTCCATCGCCGCCATCGTCGCCCAGGTCACCGAAAGCTCGCGCATCGCCCTGAAGGCCAAGCAGGAAGCGGCCAGCAGCAACACCATCATCTCCGACCTGTCGGGCGCCACCGAACGCATCGGCGAGATCGTCACCCTGATCGGCACCATCGCCCGGCAAACCAACCTTTTGGCCCTGAACGCCACCATCGAGGCGGCCCGCGCCGGCGACGCCGGCAAGGGCTTCGCCGTGGTCGCCCACGAGGTGAAGAACCTGGCGACGCAAACCGCCCAAGCCACCGCCGAGATTTCCGACACCATCGCCGCGATCCAGGCGGAAACCGGCCGCGCCGTCAGCGCCATGGGCAATGTGGGGACCATCGTCGACCGTCTGGCCGAGATTTCGTCCAGCATCGCCGAGGCGGTGCACCAGCAGGAATCCGCCACCGAGGAAATCGCCCACAGCGTCGACCAGGCGGCGCAGGGTACCGTGGCGGTGTCGGACGGCGTCGGCCGACTGGCCAACGCCGCCGACCGTACAGGCGAATCGGCGTCCCAGGTGCTGGACACCGCCGCCCTGTTGGCGGGGGGCGCCAGAAGCCTGCGCCAGCAGGTCGACCGCTTCGTCGCCCAGATGCGCAATCCCGACTTATTGGATAGCAAGGCCGCCGGATAAAGGCTCGCCCGCACCCGGCTTCGCGTGTTAAATCTTTGAAGCATTGGGGAAACAAGCAGAAGGCAAGCGGCCATGGCCGAATCGGCGACAATGACCGGTATGCCCCGGAACCAGGACGAATGGGAACGGGCCGCCCGCGCCCTGTTGGACGACGGCCAGAACTTCCTGGCCCACGACGTCTGCCGCGACGGCCTGCGCTTCTTTCCCAATTCCTTCAAGCTGGCCATCTTCGGCGCCATCGCCCTGTCGCAAACCGGCGCGGTGGACGAAGCCCGCAAGCTGCTGGCCCCGGTCCTTGACGTCATCCTGATCGACGAAGGCCCGTTCCGCCGCCTGCAATCCAGCCTGCGCCGCGCCGTGATGGCGCTGGACGACGGCGGCGACCAGGCTTTGTCGGTGATGGCCGACCTGGCCGAGGCCATGGAAATGGTGCGCGGCAAGAAATTGGAAGCCGACGCCGACGCCGAAACCTACAACGCCCTGGCCCGGGTGTTCCGCGAAGCTTGGCTGGCCTCGGGGGCCAGAAGCGACCTGGAACATTGCCGGCAATTGTTCCTGCGGGCATTCGCCGTCGGCGGCAACGCCCGTGACGGCATCGACGCGGCGGTGATGTCGGTGCTGCTGGGCGACATGCCCCAGGCCCAGACCCTGGCCGCCAAGGTCAAGGACTTGCTGTCCACTGCCGAGACCGACCCCAGCCTGCCCCCCGACATCCGCTACCGCATCATGGCCACCCTGGCCCAGGCGCAACTGCTGCTGGGGGAAGGCGAGGCCGCCGTCTACACCTTCCAATGGGCCCGCACCCTGGAAGGCGTGCATTACGGGCGCGTCGTCTCGGCGCTCAAGCAGTTGGAACTCTTGAAGCAGGGCGGCATCGCGGTGCCGGCCGAGTTGAACGACGTGGTCAAGCCGCCCACCGTGGTGGTGTTCACCGGTCACGCGCTGGACCGTCCGGGCGAAGGCCCGCACTTCCCGGCCGGGCTGGAAGCCGCGGTCCGCGCCGAAATCGCCAAGCAATTGGACGAACTTGACGCCCAGATCGGCTATTCCACCGCCGCCTGCGGCTCGGACCTTTTGTTCATCGAAGCCATGCTGGAACGCGGCGCCGAGGTCAACGTGGTGATGCCTTTCGCCATGGACGACTTCATCGCCGAGGACGTGCGTTACGGCGGGCCACGCTGGGAAATGCGCTTCAAGAACGCGCTGAAGCTGGCCGCCTCGGTGACCTACGCCACCGAGGAACGCTTCTTGGGCCACGAAATGCTCTATCGCTTCGCCAACCAATGCCTGCACGGCTTGGCGACGCTAAGGTCCGGCTTTTTGCGCACCAGTCCCTACCTGCTGGCGGTGTGGGACATGATGCCCGGATCGCTGGTGGGCGGCGCCGGTGACTTCATCGACCAGTGGGAAGACATCTCGC
>JAIWOG010000173.1 GCA_020217035.1 Magnetospirillum sp.
GGCTGCGCATCATCGACCTGGACGGCCTGTTGATGCAGAACCCCGAATTGTGCCCCGACGGCCCCGCCCTGCCTAATTTGGACCTGGGCGGCGAGACCGACGACGAGGAAGGCCAGGGGCGCGTCATCCGCTCGATGCTGTTCTGCGACATCGCCGGCTATTCCAAGCTGAAGGAAGAACATATCCCCGACTTCCTGGAGTTCCTGACCCGGCTGAAGGCCGGGCTGGTGGCGTCGGGGATCGAGCCCAAATCCATCAATACCTGGGGCGACGCCATCTTCGTGGTGATGGACAAGGCCACCCCCATGGCCGAATACGCCCTGACCATGCAGGAAGTGGTGGCTCGCCTGGGCGAGGAGATGAAGGACCAGTTGGCCGACCCGCTGACCCTGCGCATTTCCCTGCATGCCGGCCCGGTGTTCGAGGCCGTCGACCCCATCCGCGACAACAAGAACTTCTATGGCAGCCACATCAACCGCGCCGCCCGCCTGGAACCGGTGACGGTCAAGGGCCACGTCTACGCCACCCAGCAATTCGTCGCAGTCCTCACCGCCGAACAATCGGCCCTGCGCACCGACGCGGTGAACAACGGCGAGGAATTCGTCGACAAATATGTCTGCGAATATGTGGGCGTTCTGTCCCTGGCCAAGGATTTCGGCAAGCAGACCGTCTACCACTTGCGGCGTCGGGTGGAGCACCAGAACGAGATCCCGGCCGCCATGGAAACCGTTGTCAGCGACGTGCTGGAAGCCGCCGACAATTCCGGCATCACCGAAACCCCCGCCACCTCGGTGGGCTCGGTGCTGGAAACGGTGGCCCGCATGATCGAGCGTTCGGAAGGCGAATCCCCCAAGGGCAAGGGGCGCAAGAAGAAGAAGACCGCAACCGCCCACGACGTGCTGTCGGTCAGCGACGGGGACGTGCCGAACTGGCCGGGAACCTGAGCCGCCCCACTGTTGCGTCTATCGCCCCCGCTCACTCGGCCGCCAGGTCGGCGGCGGGAAGGGTGCAGAAGAACTTGGTGCCGTGACCGGGCATGGATTCCAGCCAGATACGGCCACCATAATAATCGACGATCTTCTTGCACACCGCCAGACCGATACCGGTGCCGCCACCATAAGCGTCACGGGGATGCAGCCGCTGGAACATGCGGAAAACCTTGTCTTGCTGGTCGTCGGGAATGCCGATGCCGTTATCGGCGATTTCCACCAAGATGAAGTTGCCGGATCTGCTGCATTCGACGACGATACGTGGCACGGTCTCGGCATCGCTGTATTTCAAGGCGTTGCCGATGATGTTCTGGAACAAGCGTGACAATTGGTTGTCGTGGCCCAGAACGCGATAGCCGCCACCCTTCACCTGGCAATCCCCGCCGCGTTCGTCGAGGATCGGCTGAAAGCTGGCGACAACGGACGCCAGAACGTCGTCCAGACGCACAGGAACCGCCTCGCTCTCCATACGGCCGATACGCGAATATTCCAGCAAATTCAGGATCAAGCTGTCCATGCGCTTGGCGCCGTCGATGGCGAAATGCATGAAATCGCGTAATTCGTCCCCCGCCATGTCACCCAAACGCCGCTCGATCAGCTTCAGGTAGGAACTGACCATGCGCAATGGCTCGCGCAGGTCGTGGCTGGCCACATAGGCGAATTGCTCGAGTTCGGAATTGATGTCCAACAGTCTTTGCTCGGTGGCCTTGCGTTCGCTGATGTCGCTGAACACCGCCACGTAGTTGATGACCTTGCCCTGGGCGTTGCGCACCGAACTGATGGTCAGCCATTCGGGGAACACCTGGCCGTTGCGCCGGCGGTTCCACACCTCGCCCCGCCAGATGCCGGTGTCGCGCAGGCTTGTCCACATCTCGTGATAGAAGGCGCGGTCATGCCGACCCGAAGCCAGGATGCGCGGCGTCTGGCCGATGATTTCTTCGGCGGCGTATCCGGTCATCTGGCAGAAGGCCGGGTTGACCGAGACGATCTTTTCGTCCTGGTCGGTAATCATGATGGCCTCGCCCGAGGAATCGAAGACGCTGGCGGTCAGCCGCATCTGATCTTCGCTGCGCTTCCTGTCGGTGATGTCGATATGGCTGATCACCGCGCCCCCTTGGGTGGTGGGCGCCGCCGTCATCATGAACCAACGGGACTTGTCGGGGGAATGGCAAGGATATTCGAAGGTGAACGAGGACCGCCGCCCAAACAGGATGTCACGCAATCCCTGCTCGGCGGCGATGGCCGAGGCGCTGTCGCCACTTCCATCCCCATCACCACGGCAGACCGCAAAATAATCGCAGCCGGGGCCGACCCTGTCCAAACGCGCCCCGTTTTCCTGGGCGAAACGCATCCATGCCGCGTTGACCAGCACGATGGTGCCGTTGTGGTCCAGAACCGCCATCTCGTGCGGCAAGGAATCCATGTACATCTGCAACCGCGCCTGGGCAGCCTTGAGCGGCGAGACGTCGACGAAGGTGACGATGACGCCCATGGGGCGACCGTTGTCGTGATGATAGGGATGCAGACGCACCAACATGGCGCGGCCGTCGGCGCACACCGCCTCGCATTCCAACACCTGGCCGTTCTCCAGGACCTGGCGGATGTGGTCGAACAACGGAGCGTCGACCAGATTGGTGCTGAGATCGAAAATCGGCCGTCCCACATCCCTTTCGATCAAGTTGACGACCGAAGTGACGGCCGGGGTGAAACGCCGCACATGCCCCTTTTCGTCCAGGAAGACGATGCCGATGTCGGTGGCTTCCATCAGGTTGTCGAGGTCGGCATTCAGCCGCGTCAACTCCTCCACCTTCTCGTTCAGTTCGGCGTTGACGGTGTAAAGCTCCTCGTTGACGGATTGCAGTTCCTCGTTGGCGCTTTGCAGTTCCTCGTTGGCCGCCAGCAATTCCTCGTTGGTGGCCTGCAATTCCTCGTTGGTGGTCTCCAGTTCCTCGACGAAGGTCTGCTGACTCTCGCGGCTGTCCAGCAACTCGGCTTCCAGGGCCTTGATCCGTTCGCCGGCCACCTGGTCCACGTCCACCGACAGCGCCCCGTCGGGAGCAGCCTGGGTGGGGTGGAACAGCACCAGTGCCGACCGCGCCAGGGATGACGTCGCCTGCACCGGGATCAGGCGCAAGTTCAGGGTCTCGCGGCTGCCGTCATTCGTGTCGACGACGATGTTCTGCAACTGGATCTCGCGCCATTCCTTGAAAACCCGGTGCAAGGTGGCGCCTAACAGAGCCCCCAATCCGGGCGGCAGGTGCTTCAACAGGTCCAGGCTGACCTCGCCCACCGGCAAGCGCAGGAAGCGTTCGGCCCCGCCAAAATTGTGCAAGATCTCGAAATGCTCGCTGACCAGCAGGGTGGGCGGCGACAAATGCCGCAGCAAGGCCCGCGCCGCCTCGTCGATCACCGTTCCCCGCGTCTTGCGTTGCACCGGGGCCAAGCCCCCGGAACCGCGGCGCGACGCAGGCATCAGGGAATCGTCGCCCAAGGTGACCAGCGGCAAGGGCGGCGGCGCCAGCAACTTGTAGAGCCGATGGCGACCGTTGATGGGGGCGAAGCTGTCGGACAGCGCCCCCAACGCCTCGCTGGCCCCCAGCATCAGCGAACCGCCGGTCTTCAAGGCGAATTGCAGGCGCCCCAGAACCGCCTGTTGCAGTTCCGGCTCGAAATAGATCAGCAGGTTGCGACACGACACCAAATCCAGCTTGGTGAAAGGCGGGTCCTTGATGCAATTGTGCGACGCCACCAGCACCATGCGCCGCAATGACGGCGCCACCTTGTAGGAATCGCCCGAGGCGATGAAATAACGCTCCAGCAAGTCCGGGGTAATGTCTGCCACCGCGCTTTCCGGATAGATGCCGGCGCTGGCGATGTCCAGGGCCTGGCGGTCGATGTCGGTGGCGAAAATCTTGACGTCCAGATCCTTGCCGGCCTGCCGCATGGCCTCCAGGATCAAGATACCGATGGAATAAGCCTCTTCGCCGCTGGCGCAGCCGCAGACCCAGGCCCGCAGCGTTCCGTTGGCCTCGGCCTGCTCGACCAGCGGTTTGATCACTTGGTTACGCAGCGCTTCGAAGACTTTCTGGTCGCGGAAGAACGAGGTGACGCTGATCAGCAATTCCTTGCGCAGGTTGACCGCTTCATGGGGCGAAGCCGCCAGCAGCACCGCGTAATCGGCGTAATTGTCCACGGTGTTCAGATGCATGCGCCGTTCGATGCGCCGCACCAAGGTGCCGCGGCGATAATGGGAAAAATCGGTGCCGGTCTGCGACATCAGCACCCGGATGATGCGGTCCACCTCGTCGCCGTGGATCACCCCTTGCACCTCGCCGATTGGACGTTCGTTCACGGCGTGGATGGCCTGGGTGGCATAGGCGCATAGCCGCTGGCCGATATCCTCGGGGGCCAGCACGTCGTCGACGATGCCGGTGTTCATGGCCGAACGCGGCATGCCGTCGAAACGGGCGGTCTCGGGGTCTTGGACCAGCACCATGCCGCCATGTTCGTGGATGGCCCGCACGCCCCTGGTGCCGTCGCTGCCGGTGCCCGACAGGATCACCGCCGCCGCCATGCTGGCACACTCGAGCGCCAGCGAATGCAGGAAGATGTCGATGGGAAGCACGATGCCTTGGCGGGTGTCCTTGGCGGTCAGCCGCAGGCGCCCGTCACGGATGACCAGGGTCTTGCCCGGCGGCAGCACATAGACGGTGCCGGCCTCGACCACCATGTCTTCCTCGGCCTGCCGTACTGGCAACGAGGTCCGCTTGGACAAAAGGTCGACCATCAGACTTTTGTGGTCGGGCGACAGATGCTGGACGATCACATAGGCCAAGCCGTCGCCTTGGTCGGCGGGCAGGTTCTCGAAAACCCGGTCCAGCGCTTCGAGACCACCGGCCGAGGCCCCGATCCCGACGACGAACGGAATAGTTTTCGGGGAACCTTTCTTGACCATTTCCCACCTCCTTCAAAGAGGATAGGAAATGCCTTTGTGCGCAACAAGATAAAACAAACGTATTCTTCCGAAGACTATGCCTGGTCAGCCGATGAATGCATCCAAAACATTCCATTGCATGGGGTTGTGGAGTGCCGGGGCGTGACCGCAGTCCTGAATCGTCACCAATTGCGCTTTCGGGCCACGGCGGGTCATCTCCTCGGCGGTCGCAGCCAGCAGCAGGTCGGACTGGGCGCCACGGATCACCAAGGTCGGGCAGGTCAGGCAATCCCAAATCTCCCACGCCTCGGAACCGTCGAACTGCTCGCAGAACACCCGCATCACCGCCGGATCGTAATGGCTTGAAATCTTGCCGTTGTCGCGCCGCCGCAAGCCGGTCTCGGCCAGGTGGCGCCATTGCCCGTCGTCAAGAGCTCCGAACGGGGCGTAGACCTGCCGCAGGAATCCCTCGAACTGCGACACGCTGTCGAATTCGGGAACGATGCTGACATAGTCCTTGATGCGGTTCACCGCCTTGGCGTTCAGCGCCGGGCCGATGTCGTTCAGCACCAGCCGGTCGATGCGGCCCCGCCCCGCATCGCTGGCCGCCAACGTCATGCCGATCAAGCCCCCCATGGAGGTGCCGACCCAGCGGCAGCGATCGACCGCCAGGGCATCCAACAGCCCCAAGGCGATGTCGCAATAGACTGGAATGGTATAGTCGCGGTCGGGATCAGGCGACCAACTGGACAGGCCGCGCCCGATGGTGTCGGGACAGATCACCCGGTAACGGTCGGCGAAGAATGATGCCGCCCAGTCGAAATCACGCCCGGTGCGGGCCAGGCCGTGCCACATGACCAGGGCCGGCGCATCGGGGTCGCCCCATTGGCTGACATGGATCTCGTGTCCGGCGACGGGAACGAAAACAGAGCGGCGGTCGATCATCGGGCAGGCCCCTTGGTGTTGTGGCTGGGGACGAGTATATCTGTTTGCGCCCCTTTGTCCGCACCGGGAACAAAACCATGCTGAAACTTGCCGACTTCACCTTGCTGCGCAACCACGGCTTCGTCGACGGCCAGTGGATCCACGCGGATGACGGCGCGGTCTTCCCGGTGACCAACCCGGCCGACAATTCGGTCATCGTCCAGGTGGCCGCCCTGGGCCAGGCCGAGACGCGCCGCGCCATCGAGGCGGCGCACCGCGCCCTGCCCGCCTGGAAGGCCAAGACCGCCAAGGAACGCGCAGCCATCTTGCGCAAGTGGTACGAACTGATCCTGGCCAACGCCGACGACCTGGCCGTCCTGATGAGCGCCGAACAGGGCAAGCCGCTGGCCGAGGCCAAGGGCGAGGTCACCTATGGCGCCAGCTTCGTCGAATGGTTCGCCGAGGAAGCCAAGCGCGTCTATGGCGACGTCATCCCGGAAAACGCGCCGGGCCGCCGCATCGTGGTGGTCAAGGAACCCATCGGCGTGGTCGCCGCCATCACGCCGTGGAACTTTCCCAACGCCATGATCACCCGGAAATGCGCCCCCGCCCTGGCCGCCGGTTGCACCGTGGTGGTCAAGCCGGCCGAGGACACGCCGCTTTCCGCTTTGGCCTTGGCGGAACTGGGCAAGCGCGCCGGTATTCCCGCCGGGGTGTTCAACATCGTTCCCTGCGTCGACCCGGAACCGGTGGGCACCGAACTGACCAGCAACCCCATCGTCCGCAAGCTGTCCTTCACCGGCTCCACCGAGATCGGCAAGCTGCTGATGCGGCAATGCGCCGCCACCATGAAGAAGGTCAGCTTCGAATTGGGCGGCAACGCCCCGTTCATCGTTTTCGACGACGCTGACCTGGACGCCGCCGTGGCCGGGGCCATGGCGTCGAAATACCGCAACACCGGGCAAACCTGCGTCTGCGCCAACCGCATCCTGGTGCAGGCCGGCGTGTACGATTCCTTCGCCGCCAAGCTGGCCCTGGCGGTGGAAAAACTGGTGGTCGGCCCGGCGCTTGGCGGCGACACCCAGCAAGGCCCGTTGATCAACCAGCAAGCCGTGGAAAAGGTCGAGCGCCACATCAAGGACGCGCTCGACAAGGGCGCCACCCTGGTCACCGGCGGCAAGCGCCATGAACTGGGCGGCACCTTCTTCGAACCCACCATCCTGACCGGCATCACCCCGGAAATGCTGGTGGCACGGGAAGAAACCTTCGGCCCGGTGGCGCCCTTGTTCAAGTTCGACACCGAGGAACAGGCCGTCCAGATGGCTAACGACACCGAATTCGGCCTGGCCGCCTATTTCTATTCCCGCGACGTCGGCCGGGTGTGGCGGGTGTCGAGCGCCCTGGAATACGGCATCATCGGCATCAACGAAGGCATCATCTCGACCGAAGTCGCCCCCTTCGGCGGCGTCAAGGAATCGGGCATCGGCCGCGAAGGCAGCAAGTACGGCATGGACGACTTCCTGGAGATCAAATACCTTTGCATGGGCGGGTTGAGCTAAAACGCGCCACTCAACCATTGCTGGATTTTTCCCAAGAATCCCTCTAAGCTTCCTTCCGGGTGAGGAGGAAACGTGATGGATTCCTGGATCATGGAAATGACCGAGGAATTGCTGTGGGTCGAGGACATCCCCTCGGCCCAGGCGACCTTGCGCAAGCTGGCCAGGGACGCCCAGGCCGACTTCTTCGCCTATGGCAATTCCCGCCCCGGCATGGAAACCCCCTATTGGGATTCCACCTATCCGGCCGAGTGGATGGCCCATTACTTCCTGAACCGCTATCAATTCATCGACCCGGTGGTGCTGGAAGCGCAACGCACGCATCTGCCCTTCGCCTGGCGCTTCTTGCTGAACCGCCCGCAAGGCTTGACCCTGGAACAACGCCTGCTGTTCGCCGAAGCCGCCGAACACGGCATCCGCGACGGCTTCACCATTCCGTTCCACACCGAAAGCGGCTGCATCGCCGCCATGTCCTTCGCCTTCCGCTCACGCGCCGAGATGGAACATTTCGCCACGCTGCAACCGCGGCTGAAGCTGCTGGCGCTTTACTACCACACCGCCATCGAACGCCTGCTGGAAGTGGAAGTCCCGGACAACGAATTGTCGGCGCTGGAACGTCAATGCCTGTCGGCCTTGGCCTGCGGCCGCTCGCTGTGGGAGATATCCGGTCTTTTGCACCGCCCCGAAACCGACGTCACCGCCTCGTTACGCTCGGCACGGGACAAGCTGGGGGCGGCCACCACCACCCAGGCGGTCAGCCAGGCCATCGCCCAGGGGCTGATTACCCCCTAGATTCAGAACAATTCTTATTTCACACCGCTGCTTACGTTGTTTATTGCACCCATTGTCACAACAACGTAAACGACCTCATGGGTATTTCAGCAGGATGTGATCCATGAGCGTCCCCGCCGTTTCTTCGTTCATGTTCACGCCGGAAATCGAGACGATGGACCGCGCGACCTTGGCGCGGTTGCAATTGGAACGGCTGCGGGCCAGCCTGGAACACGCCTATGCCAAGGTGCCGCATTACCGGCGTGCCTTCGATCAACAAGGCGTCACCCCCGCTGACTTGCGGCACCTGCAAGACCTGGCCCGCTTCCCCTTCACGGTGAAGACCGATTTACGTGACAATTACCCCTTCGGCCTGTTCGCGGTGCCGCGTGAACAGGTGATCCGCCTGCATGCCAGTTCGGGGACCACCGGCAAGCCGACGGTGGTCGGCTATACCGAGGACGATTTGAACAATTGGGCCGATTTGATGGCCCGCTCGCTGGCTTGCGCCGGGGTGCGTCCCGGCGATTGCATGCACAACGCCTATGGCTATGGCCTGTTCACCGGGGGCTTGGGCTTCCATTACGGCGCCGAGCGGCTGAAATGCACGGTGACGCCCATTTCCGGCGGCCAGACCGAACGCCAGATCGCCTTGATGTGCGATTTCGGCGCCACCGTGTTGGCGGCGACGCCGTCCTATGCCCTGAACCTGGTGGAAGCGGCCGAGCAGATGGGGGTGGACCTGGCCTCGGGGCCTTTGCGCGTCGGCACCTTCGGCGCCGAACCGTGGTCCGAGACCATGCGGGCCGAACTGGATCGCCGCCTGGGCATCCGCGCCTGCGACACCTATGGCCTGTCCGAGATCATGGGGCCGGGCGTCGCCATGGAATGCACCTATCGCCTGGGTCTGCACGGCTGGGAAGACCAGTTCGTCTTCGAGGTGGTGGACCCCCAGACCATGGAACCGGTGGCCATGGGCGAGCCGGGCGAACTGGTCATCACCACGCTTTGCAAGCAGGCGCTGCCCATGGTGCGTTACCGCACCCGCGACATCACCCGGCTGATCGACGAACCCTGCCCCTGCGGCCGCACCCATCTGCGCATCATGCGGGTGACCGGCCGCAACGACGACATGTTGATCATCCGCGGCGTGAACCTGTATCCATCGCAGATCGAGGCGGTGCTGGTGGGCTTCCCCAGCATCGCGCCGCATTATCAACTGGTGGTCACCCGCCAAGGATCGATGGATCATCTGACCGTGGAAACCGAATCCGAAACCGAACGCGACGAGGACGGCCGCCGCCTGCTGGCCCATCAGGTGCGTCACCACCTGAAATCCATGGTCGGCGTCACCTGCGAGGTGCTGGTCCGCGCGCCGGGCGAGTTGCCGCGCAGCCAGGGCAAGGCGGTGCGGGTCAAGGACATGCGCAAGTCATGATCCGCTGGCGACCGATGACCCATGGCGACTTGGCCCGCGTGCTGGAAACCGCCAACATCCTGCATCCCAACTATCCCGAGCGGATCGAGATTTTCGCCGACAAGCTGGCCTTTGATCCCGATGGTTGCCGCGTCCTCGCCGATGGCGACACGGTGGTGGGCTATGGCTTCGCCCATGGCTGGACCCTGGGCCTGCCGCCTTTGCTGGATGCGGAACTGGGGGCGCCGCCCGGCCCGACCGACTGCCTGCACCTGCACGACGTGGCGATCATGCCGCAGGCCCGAGGCGGCGGGCGCGTCGATTTGTATCTCGAACATCTGGAAAAACTGGCGTCCCAGCGCCGGCTGGACTGGCTGGGCCTGATCGCCATCGCCGGCAAGGACAGCTA
>JAIWOG010000174.1 GCA_020217035.1 Magnetospirillum sp.
TTGGAAAGCCAAGGGATTCTGCGCCATGACCGAATCCGGCGCCCAATTGTCGCAGCGGCTGGCCAGTTACGGCGCCGGCAATTGCTACCTGGTGCGGCGCCTGACCAAGCTCAAGGAAAGCGATACAGAATCCGCTTGAAGATAGTTCAGAATTGTCCGGAAAAATGATAGGGTCTTGCCTCCGTGCCGGGGGTGAGCGTCTTCCGGCATGGAAAAAGAACCGGGAAGCTGAAGGGAGAGTTCATGTCCGCTGCCGCCGTAGAGGCCCAGGCCGCCACGCGCCTGCTGTTGTCGGGTAACGAAGCCATCGCCCGCGGTGTGTGGGAGGCCGGCTGCAAGGTCGCTTGCGCCTATCCAGGCACGCCGTCCACCGAGATCTTGGAAAACGTCGCGCTTTACCCGGACCTTTACGCCGAATGGTCGGTGAACGAGAAGGTGTCCATGGAAGTGGCCATCGGCGCCTCCATGTCGGGCGCCCGCTCGTTCTGCGCCATGAAGCATGTGGGCATGAACGTCGCTTCCGACGCCTTCATGACCCTGACCCTGGCCGGCGTGGTCGGCGGCATGGTGGTGGCGGTGGCCGACGACGTCGGCCTGTCGTCGTCGCAGAACGAACAGGATTCGCGCTTCTGGGGCCGCTTCGCCCATGTCCCGGTCCTCGAACCGGCGGACAGCCAGGAAGCCTACGAGATGACCAAGGTCGCCTTCGACCTGTCGGAACGCTTCAACACGCCCGTCATCCTGCGCCTGACCACCCGCATCTGCCACGTCAAGGGCCTGGTCACGGTGGGCGAACGCGACGCCCATCCGATCAGCGGTTTCAAGCTGGACGCCAAGCGCTGGGTGCTGACCCCGGCCAACGCCAAGTTCGCCCTGCCCCGCCAGATCGCCCGCGAGGACGCGCTGCGCGCCGAGGCCGAGATGTCGGAACTGAATGTCGTCGATGCCGGTTCGGACAAGCGCGTCGGCTTCGTCACCTCGGGTCCGGCCTTCATGCATGTGCGCGAAAGCTACCCCGACGCCCCGGTGCTCAAGCTGGGCTTCACCTATCCGCTGCCGGTGGAAAAGATCAAGGCATTCCGCGCCCAGGTGGACAAGCTGGTGGTGGCCGAGGAAACCGAACCGCTGATCGAGAACGAGTTAAAGGCCGCCGGCCTTCACGACATCCATGGCAAGGACATCTTGCCGCGTCTGGGTGAACTGAGCCCCGCCGCCCTGATGCCGGCCATCGCCAAGCTACTGGGCGAGGAACCGCCGCCGCCGGCGACCTACGCCAAGATCGACCCGTTCCCGCGCCCGCCGACCATGTGCCCGGCCTGCCCGCACATGGGCGTCTATTACACCCTGTCGCGTCTTAGGAAGCGGGTGCAGATTTCCGGCGACATCGGCTGCTACACCCTGGGTGCCGGCCATCCGTGGAACGCGCTCGACACCACCATCTCCATGGGTGCCTCCATGGGCATCGCGCTGGGCATGGACAAGGCCCGCTCGCCCGAGACCAAGGACAAGGCGGTCATTTCGGTGATCGGCGATTCCACCTTCCTGCACATGGGCATGCAGGGCCTGCTGGACATCGTCTACAACCGGGGCAACGTCACCACGCTTTTGTTGGACAACCGCTCGACCGGCATGACCGGCGGCCAGAACCATGCCGGCACCGGCAAGGACCTGCACGGCGAGGACGCACCGCGCGTCGACTTCGCCAAGCTGTGCGAAGCCCTGGGGGTCAAGCCCGAGCGCATCAAGAAGGTCGACCCCTACAAGCTGCCGGTGCTGTTCAAGGCCATCAAGGACGAAATCGACGTGCATGAACCCTCGGTGATCATCACCGACCGCCCGTGCGTGTTGTCGGAATTCTATGACGGCTTCAAGCCCTATGCGGTGGTGGACCAGGATTGCAACGGCTGCGGCAATTGTCTGAACGTCGGCTGTCCGGCCATCACCGTCAGCCGTACGGGCGTGCGCCAACGCCCCGGCATGCCCGACGTGGAACTGAAGTTCACCACCATCGACACCGCCATGTGCACCGGCTGCCACATGTGCGTCGATTCCTGCGGCCCCAAGGCCATCGTGCCGCTGGCCCAGTTGAAGGAGGCCGCCCAATGAGCGACATCATCACCAACATCCTGGTTTGCGGCATCGGCGGCCAGGGTGTGATGACGGCGGCGGAAATCCTGTCGCAGACCGCCATCGCCAAGGGCTTCGACGTGAAAAAGTCGGAAGTTGCCGGCATGGCGCAGCGCGGCGGCGTGGTCACCAGCCATGTACGTTTCGGCAAGAAGGTGTGGTCGCCGGTGATCACCCCGGGCACCGCCGACATCGTCGTCGGCTTCGAGTTGGCGGAAGGCTCGCGCTGGGCCGACATGCTGCGCCCCGGCGGCGTGGCCATGGTCAACACCATCCGCCTGACGCCGCCGGTGGTGTCGGTGGGCCTGTTCAAATATCCCGAAGACCCGGTGGCGCAGATGCGGGCGGCGGGCGTCACCGTCTACGATTTCGACGCCGGCGCCATCGCCCGCGAACTGGGCAATCTGCGGCTGGTCAACACCATCATGCTGGGCGCCATCGCCGATTACCTGCCCTTCCCCGCCACCGACCTGGAAGAACAGATCGTCGGCCGTTTCCGCGCCAAGAAGCCGGCCATGGTGGAAGTCAACCAACGCGCCTTCGCGCTCGGTCGCGAGGCGGCGCGGGCCAGCCAGCAAAGCCTGGCGGCCAGCGCCTGACCCCTTGGCACAGTCCGAACGGCGGGGGGGATAACGCCTATCCCCCCCGTTTCGCTTCTGCTAGAATTGGCGGCGTATCGCTGCCGATAAGGGGGTTCTATGGCCGGGGTCGTGGATTTCGCGTCATTGAAGGTTCTGGTGATCGACGACCAGGAATTCGTCCGCACCATCGTCAAGAAAATGCTGCAACAATTGGGCACCGGCACCGTGCTGGAAGCCCAGGATGGCGTTTCCGGCCTGGACAGCGTGCGCGACAACAAGCCTGATCTGGTCATCTGCGACATCCAAATGCGCCCCATGGACGGTTTTGGCTTTGTCCGCCAATTACGGGCCAGCGACGTCGCCGCCGCCACCCCGGTGATCATGCTGACCGCCCACACCGACGCCGCCACCATCGCCCGGGCCAAGGATCTGGACATCGGCGCCTTCCTGGCCAAGCCAGTGCTGCCGCCGGCGCTCAAGGAAAAGATCACCCAGGTGCTGGGGGACCAGCCGGCAAACGCGTAAACGGCCTTTCCTCCTGCGTCTCGCCGGTCTTCGGCAGGCACTGGCCTTTACTTCATAACGACGACACCGCACCCGAACCGGCAAGTGGGCCGATAGGGGCACGGTGTCAACTTCACTTCCGGGACCGACGGATATCCCCCGGTCCTGCTTCCGTGACTACATCGTCTCCAATTCGTCGATGAAGCCGACCACCACGTCCAAGCCGCGGCGCCAGAAGGCCGGGTCGGAAGCGTCCAGGCCGAAGGGCGCCAGCAATTCCTGGTGCCGCTTGGTGCCGCCGGCCCGCAGCATGTCCAGATACTTGTCGGCGAATTGCGGTGCGCCGCCCTGGTAGACCGAATAAAGCGAGTTCACCAGGCAGTCGCCGAAGGCATAGGCGTAGACATAGAACGGCGTGTGCACGAAGTGCGGGATGTAGGTCCAGAACGCCTTGTAGCCATCGTCGAACCTGAGCGACGGCCCCAGACTTTCGGTCTGCACGCTCATCCACAATTCGCCCAGGCGTTCCGGCGACAGCTCGCCGCGGCGGCGTTCGTCATGGACCAGGCATTCGAACTGGTAGAACGCCACCTGACGCACCACCGTGTTCAGCATGTCTTCCACCTTGCCGGCCAGCATGGCCTTGCGCCGGGCCGGATCGGTCTGGGTCTTCAGCATGGCCTGGAAGGTCAGCATCTCGCCGAATACCGAGGCGGTTTCCGCCAGGGTCAAGGGCGTGTCGGCCATCAGCCCACCTTGCTTGGCCGCCAGCACCTGATGGACGCCATGGCCCAGTTCGTGGGCCAGCGTCATGATGTCGCGCACCTTGCCCTGGTAGTTGACCAGCAGATAGGGGTGCGCGGTGGTCACCGTGGGATGGGCGAAGGCGCCGGGCGACTTGCCGGGACGGACCGGGGCGTCGATCCAGTTGCCGTCGAAGAAGCGCTTGCCCACCTGGGCCATGTCGGGGCTGAAATCGGCATAGGCGCCCAAAACGGTGTCGCGGGCCTGTTCCCAGGAATACACTTGGTCGGGAACGTTGGGCAAAGGCGCGTTGCGGTCCCAGTAATCCAGCTTGTCGACGCCGAACCACTTGGCCTTCAGGGCGTAATAGCGGTGCGACAGTTGGCCGTAACAGCCCTTGACGGCGGCGGCCAGGGCGTCGACCACCTCGTCTTCCACCTGGTTGGACAAGTTGCGATAGGATTGCGGCCGGGCGTATTTGCGCCACTTGTCCTCGATTTCCTTGTCTTTCACCAAGGTGTTGGTGATCAAGGCGAAGAGGGGCGCGTTCTCGGTCAGCACCTGACCCAAGGCAAGCGCCGCTTCCTTGCGCTTGGCCGCATCGGGGTCGCTCATCTGATGCAACGCCTCGGCCGAGGTCACCATCTGGCCACCGATGGGGAAACGCAGCCGCGCCATGCTCTCGTCGAACAGGCGGTTCCAGGCGGAACGCCCGGCCACCGACTTGTCATGCAGCAGGCGCTCGACCTCGTCCGACAATTGATGCGGACGGAACACCCGCACGTCGCGCAGCCAGGGGCCGTAATGGGCGGCCTTGGGCGATGTCAGCTTGTCGGCCAGGACGTGGTCGTCCAGGCGGTTGATTTCCAGGGTGAAGAACAGGGTGTGGGACGAGATGTCGGTGACCCGTTCGTGGATGCCCTGGTGGAAACGACCGCGGTCCGAGCTGGTCTGGTCGCCGGCATAGTAAAGCTGGGCGTAGGACATGGCCCGGTACATGATCTCGCCGATGCGTTCGTATTCGGCGATGGCGGCGCCGAAATCGTCGCCGGAAATCGTCGCCAGCTTGCCGTCATAGGCTTGGGAAAATGCCTTGGCCGCCGCTTCCGCCTTGTCCAAATCGGCCGCCAGTTCGGCGGAATCGGGACCGGGATAAAGGTCGCTTAAATCCCATTCGGGCAGATTGCCCAGTTCGGCGGCGGCGTTCTTGGTGCTCATTGGGTGACTCCTGTCCCACGAATCGGTATGGGTAGACATAACGTGCCCCTATAAGATGGCGCGAATCGGCCGGGATCAAGAGCCAATGGGAGATGCCATGTCCATCGACTGCGCCACTGTCGCGTCCATCCCCGCCCTGTTCCTGGAACAGGCCGGGCGGCTGGGGCCGCGCCCGCTGCTGGGGGCCAAGCGGGACGGCGCCTGGCGCTGGCTCGGTTGGGCCGAGACCGAAAGCCTGGCGCTGAACCTGGCCGGCGGCCTTGCCCGCCTGGGCTTGGCAGCCGGCGACCGGGTGATGCTGGTGTCGGAAAACCGCCCGGAATGGGCCATCGCCGATTTGGGAATCATGATCGCCGGCGGCGTCACCGTGCCGGCCTATGTCACCAACACGGTGGCCGACCACCTGCACGTGCTGGAAAACGCCCAGGCGCGGTTCGTCGTGGTGTCCACCCTGGCCCTGGCCGAACGCCTGCTGGAAGCCGCGGCGCAGGCCAGCACGCTGCCCACCTTGATCTGCCTGGAAATGCCCAGCCTGTCCCAGGCACCGGGTTTCGACGTGCTGTCGTGGGACCAGGTGCTGACCATGGGGATGGGCACCGAGGACGACATGCGCACCCGTGCGGCCAGATTGAAACGCACCGACATCGCCTGCGTCATCCATACTTCGGGGACCGGTGGGGCGCCGCGTGGCGTCACCCTTTCCCACGGTGCGCTGCTGGCTGATTGCGTCGGCGCCCAGGATCTGCTGGCGCCCTTGGGGCTGGACGACAACCTGTTCCTGTCCTTCCTGCCGCTGTCGCATTCCTACGAACACACTGTCGGGTTGATCTTCCCGCTCTCCATCGGCGCCGCCATCGCCTATGCCGAGGGTCTGGACCAACTGGCCGCCAACATGGCGGAAGTGCGCCCCACCATCATGACCGCCGTGCCGCGTCTTTACGAAACCATGCGCGGCCGCATCCTGGGGGCGCTGCGCCGTCAGGGCGGGCTGAAGGAAAAGCTGTTCATGGCGGCGCTGGACCTGGGCACAAGACGGCTGCGCGGCCAGCGCCTGAGTATAGGCCAGGCCATCGTCAACCGCGCCCTTGACATCCTGGTGCGGCGCAAGGTTTCCGCCCGCTTCGGTGGCCGACTGAAGGCCCTGGTGTCGGGCGGCGCCCCCCTGGCTTTCGAGGTCGGCGGCTTCTTCGCCGCGCTTGGTGTGCGCATCCTGCAAGGCTATGGCCAGACCGAGGCCGGACCGGCCATATCGTGCTCGCCGCCGGGCAAGGTCAAGCTGGAAACCGTCGGCCCGCCCTTGGCAGGCATCACTGTCCGCATCGCCGATGACGGCGAGATCCTGGTCAAGGGCGAGGTGCTGATGCAAGGCTATTGGCGCGATCCCCACGCCACCGCCCAAGCCATCGATGCCGAAGGCTGGCTGCACACCGGCGACATCGGCGAAGTGGACGAGGACGGCTACATCCGCATCACCGACAGGAAACGCGACATCATCGTCAATTCGGGTGGCGACAACATCTCGCCGCAGCGGGTCGAGGGCCTGTTGACGCTGCAGCCGGAAATCGCCCAGGCCATGGTGCACGGCGACAAGCGCCCGCACCTGGTGGCGCTGATCGTCGCCGCCGAGGAATGCGGCGCCGCCGACGTGGCCCGCGCCGTCGAACGCGTCAATACCAGGTTGTCGACCATCGAGAAGATCCGCCGCCATCAGGTGATCGCCGAGCCGTTCACCACCGACAACCTGATGTTGACACCAACCATGAAGATCAGGCGTCACGTCATCCGCCAGCGTTACGCCGAATTGCTGGAGGGGATGTATCGCTGACGTCAACCAAATTGACACGCCACCACAGTTGAAACTTTACTTTAAGCATCGCAATAGAATCTGTTAAGCTATTGTTTTACAATATATTCCATCAAGAGCGTGGAAAGACCTTTGGTTGTAGGCTATGCTTGGGCTAAGTCACCAGCCGGGGGGGTTAACAATGGGCAAGGTGATCGGATTGCTGGCGGTGCTTCTATGCCTTGGCGGGCAGGTGGCGGCGCGGGATTTGCGGTTCATCACCATCGACGTCGCTCCTTGGGCCGCTTTTGATCCCGAAACCAAAAAAATCACGGGGGTGTTCCCGGCGGTGATGGACGAGTTGTCGCGTCGCACCGGCCACAATATCACCACCACGCTCCAGCCTTTCGCCCGCATCGACCGCGAATTGGAAACCGGCGCCCAGGATTGCACCGTCATCATTTGGAACGACGACCGTTCCCGCATCGTGCGTAAAGGCGAGAGGCTGGCCCTGCACCCCATTGGCATCATCGCCGCCAAGGGCGTCCAGTTGAACACTCTGGAAGACGCCGCCCGGCTTGACGGCATCTCGGTCCTGCGCGGCTTGACCTTGGGCGGCGGCTTCGAGTCCGCCCCCCGCTTGCGCAAGGAATACGACACCGACTACGCCACCGGACTGCGCAAGCTGGCACATGGCCGGGTGCAGGCGGTGGCGGGCGCCATGCCCACCATCCGATACCAAGCCCAGCAGATGGGATTAAGCCAGCATCTGGGGGCGCAATTGCTGCTCAGCAACATCGACTTGGTGCTGCAATGTTCGCTGAAATCCCCGAACCTGGATTTGATGGAACAGATGAACCGCACCATCCTCGACATGCGTGATGACGGGTCCTTGGACGCCATCTTCCAGGCTAATTCCTTCTCATGATCAGGCAGACCTTCGCCCCCCGTGGCATCGCTCCGCGGGTCCTGATCCTGATCGTATTGTTCAGCTCGTTGGTGACGTTGCTGGCCACATTGGTTCAATTGACCTTGGATTATCGCCGAGACGTCAACCAGATTGACAGCCGACTGGACGACATCGGCCGCAGCGCCCCCGCCAGCGCCGCGGCCGCCCTGTGGAATGTGGATTCCCAGGGTTTGCAGGTTCAGATGGATGGCCTGATGCGCTTGCCTGACATGCGGATGGCCGAGGTGTTCGAAACAACTTCCGGCGTCGCCCTGCCCTTGCGGGTCAGCGTCGGGTCGTCCAGCCCACGACACTTGGCGCGCGAATTCCCGCTGTGGCATGAAAAAGGCCAATCCCGGCGTCAAATCGGGGTTTTACGGGTCGAGGCCGGGCTGGAGGGCGTCTACGAACGTCTTCAGGAAAAGGTGGTGGTCATCCTGGTCAGCCAAGGCATCAAGACTTTCGTGGTGTCGCTGTTCACCCTTTACATCGTCCATCGCCTGGTGACCCGGCATCTGGTTTCCATCAGCCATTATTTCAGCAGCTACGGCGAAGCTGGCCCATCGCGGCCACTGGCCTTGCGCCGCCGCCCCCCCAGCCATCCCGACGAATTCGACCTGTTGGTGGGCTCCTTCGGCCAAATGGCCACCAAACTTGAGGCGGCCCATGCGGAACTGGCGGGCGTCAACGCCGAACTGGAACGTGACATCGCCGAACGTCAAAGCCGCGAACAGGCATTGCAACAAGCCCTGGACAACTTGGCCGCCGTCAACCGCGAGCTGGAACGCTTCGCCTTCGTCGCCTCGCATGACTTACAGGAACCGTTGCGCAGCATCGTTTCCTTCGCCCAATTGCTGCACCGTCACTACGCCGGCAAGTTGGACCAGCGCGCCGACGAATATATCGGCTTCATCACCGCCGGCGGCAACCGCATGCATGACTTGATCAACGACCTGCTGACCTATTCGCGCCTGAACGCCCCGGCACGGCCCTTTTCCCCAGTGGACCTCAACCGGGTCTGCGCGGAAGTGTTGGACAACCTTGCCAGCAGCATCGCCGATTCCAACGCCCATATTCAGGTCGGCCCCTTGCCCATGGTGATCGGCGACGAGACGCAACTGGCGCAATTGCTGCAAAACTTGCTGTCCAACGCCATCAAGTTTCAGCCCCAGGGCCAGGCGCCGGCGATCACCGTGGACCAGCAAGACGGTGTGCTGCGGGTGACCGACAACGGCATCGGCATGGAAACCACCAACATCGACCCCTTCGAGGTCTTCCGCCGCAACCATCCCGCCCATCTTTATCCGGGAACCGGCATGGGCCTGGCCATCTGCAAGCGAATCGTCCAGCGCCATGGCGGCACCATCGCCATGGACTCGGCCCTTGGCCGCGGCACCATCTTCCGGATCAGCCTGCCTTTGGCATAACCAAGGGGGGATTTAGACCCCGTGATAGGTCTTGAACCACTCGATGAACTTGGGAACGCCCACCGAAATCGGCGTGGTGGGGGCAAAGCCGACATCGCGTTGGATGGCGGTGATGTCGGCGTAGGTTTCCTTGACGTCGCCCGGCTGCATGGGGCGGAAATCGTATTCGGCCTTGCGGCCCAGGCATTGCTCGATCAGGCCGATGAAGTCCATCAGCTTTTCCGAGTTGTTGTTGCCGATGTTGTAAAGCCGGTAGGGCGGCGCCGTGCCGTCGTCGGCCGGCGGGTTGTCCAAGACGCCCACCACCCCCGAGACGATGTCGTCGATATAGGTGAAGTCGCGACGCATGTCGCCGTTGTTGAACACGGTGATCGGCTTGCCGGCCAAGATGGCCTGGGCGAACAGATAGGCCGCCATGTCCGGGCGTCCCCACGGACCATAGACGGTGAAGAACCGCAGGCCGGTGGTGGGAATGCGGTACAAGTGGGAATAGGAATGGCTGATCAGCTCGCCGGCGCGCTTGGTGGCGGCGTAAAGCGAGATGGGATGGTCGACGCGGTCTTCCACCGAGAACGGCAACTTGGTGTTGGCGCCATAGACCGAGGACGAGCTGGCATAGACGAAATGCCGGCAATTCTTGTTGGCGCGGGCCAGTTCCAGCATGACCAGATGCCCCTCGACGTTCGAGTGGGAATAGTCGTGCGGCGCGGTCAGCGAATGGCGCACCCCGGCCTGGGCCGCCAGGTTGATGTAGGACGTCACCTCGGGATGGGCCTGGGCCACCACCGCCATGGCGGTACGGTCGGCGATGTCGGCCTGCAGGAAGGTGAAGTTGGGATTCTGACTTAACGTCTCAAGGCGCTTGGCCTTCAGCGCCGGATCGTAATAGGCGTTCAGGCTGTCGACCCCCACCACCTTGTCGCCACGGGCGAGCAACCGCTGGGCGGTGTGGAAGCCGATGAATCCGGCGGCGCCGGTCAAAAGCACGCTCATCTGATCAATCCCAATTTTGCAGGCAGCCTTCCTATAGCCCGACTGGGCGCGGAAATCACCCCCCCTTTTTACCCACCCGCCCGCAACTTTGTTACAATCAAGCCCTCGGGCAATTGATCTTGTTGCGTTTTTCGCTCCCCCTCTTTGACCACGGCCACCGACTTCCCACCTGCCAGCTAGTGAGGTGCGCCATGTCGATCACGTCCAAGATCACCCTGGAAGACAAATACACAGCCCCAAGCGGCCAGGTTTTCCTGTCCGGCGTGCAGGCGCTGGTCCGCCTGCCGATGATCCAGCGCGACCGCGACCGCGCCAACGGCCTGAACACCGCCGGCTTCATCTCGGGCTATCGCGGTTCGCCGCTTTCCGGCCTGGACAAGGAATTGTGGCGGGCGCGAAAGCACCTGGAAGCACACGACATCCGCTTTCAGCCCGGCCTGAACGAGGATCTGGCCGCCACCGCCATATGGGGCAGCCAGCAAGCGGGATTGTCGGGCCAAGCCAAGGTGGACGGGGTCTTCGCCTATTGGTACGGCAAGGGTCCGGGCCTGGACCGTGCCGCCGATGCCTTCAAGCACGCCAATTCCGCCGGCACCGCCCGCCATGGCGGGGTACTGGTGCTGGCCGGCGACGACCACGGGGCGCGGTCGTCGACCATGGCGCATCAATCCGAACAATTGTTCATGGCCATGAACATGCCGGTGCTGAACCCGGCGGATTTGCAGGAAGTTCTGGATTACGGCCTGATGGGCTGGGCGCTGTCGCGCTTTTCCGGGCTGTGGGTCGGCCTCAAGACCATTACCGAGACCATCGAAAGCTCGGCCACCATCGACATCTCACCCTGGCGGGTGTTGCCGCTGCTGCCCACGGACTTCGTCCTGCCTCCCGACGGCCTGTCCATCCGTTGGCCCGACAAGTTCCTGGCCCAGGAAGAACGGCTGCTGCGCCACAAGCTGCCCGCCGCCTTGGCCTTCGCCCGCGCCAACCGGCTGGACCGGTTGGTGGTGGGCGGCGACGCGCCGCGCTTCGGCATCGTCACCACCGGCAAGGCCCATCTGGACGTCATGCAGGCACTGGACGATTTGGGCATCGATTCCCAATACGCCGCCGCCATGGGCCTTGCCATCTACAAGGTGGGGATGACCTGGCCGCTGGAACCCCAGGGCATCCGCGCCTTCTGTGAAGGTCTGGACGAAATCCTGGTGGTCGAGGAAAAGCGCCCGGTGGTGGAAGACCAATTGCGGGCCCAGCTTTACAACTGGCGCGACGACGTGCGGCCGCGGGTGGTCGGCAAGACCGACCAGGACGGCGCCCCCTTGCTGCCCAGCCATGGCGAGTTGAACCCCGCCCTGGTCGCCCGTGTCATCGCGGCGCGTATCGGCCGGTTCTACACCAGCTGGCGCATCAAGGAACGGCTGGAATGGCTGGACGCCAAGCAGGCCGACCTGGCCCAGGTGCCGCAAGGCGTCACCCGCATTCCCTATTTCTGCGCCGGCTGCCCGCACAACACCTCGACACAGCTCCCCGAGGGCAGCCACGCCATGGGCGGCATCGGCTGCCACATCATGGCCACCTGGATGCCGGAACGCCGCACCGAGACCTATACCCAGATGGGCGGCGAAGGCGCCAACTGGATCGGTCTTGCCCCCTTCACCCAGCGTCGTCACGTCTTCCAGAACCTGGGCGACGGCACCTATTACCATTCCGGCTTGCTGGCCATCCGCGCCTGCGTCGCCGCCAAGGTCGACATCACCTACAAGATCTTGTTCAACGACGCGGTGGCCATGACCGGCGGCCAGCCGGTGGACGGCCCCCTGGACGTGCCGGCCATCGCCGCCCAGGTGCGGGCCGAGGGGGTGAAGCGCATCGCCGTGGTGTCCGACCGGACCATCACCTATGCCGACAAGCTGCCGCCGGGCACCACATTGCACCATCGCGACGACATCATCGCGCTTCAGGAAGAACTGCGGGATTGGCCCGGTGTGTCGGTGCTGATCTTTGATCAGACCTGCGCCGCCGAGAAGCGCCGCCGCAGGAAACGCGGCCTGATGGAGGAGCCGCCGGAACGCCTGTTCATCAACACCAAGGTGTGCGAAGGCTGCGGCGATTGCGGCGACAAGTCCAATTGCGTCGCCTTGGTGCCGGTGGAAACCGAGTGGGGGCGCAAACGGGCCATCGACCAATCGGCCTGCAACAAGGATTACAGCTGCGCCAAAGGCTTCTGCCCGGCTTTCGTCACCGTGACCGGTGCCACCGTCAAAACCGCCGAAGCGATGGCCGAGGACGGTTTCGGGCCGCTTCCCGAACCGCTTTTGCCGTCCTCGGTGGTGCCATTTTCCATCCTGATCACCGGCATCGGCGGCACCGGGGTGGTGACGGTGGCGCAAGTCTTGGGCATGGCCGCCCATGTGGACGGCAAGGGCGTCACCAGCCTGGACCAGACCGGCCTGGCCCAGAAGAACGGCGCCGTCACCAGCCATTTGCGCATCTGCGACCAGCCCTCGCGGCTTTATGCCGCCCGTATCGTCGACGGCGGCGCCCAGGCGCTGCTGGCCTGCGACATGGTCACCGCCGCCGGCTTCGATTGCTTAAGCAAGCTGAAGGCGGGGTATTCGCGGGCGGTGGTCAACGACCACCGGACCATGCCGGCCAGCTTCACCCACGCCCCCGACCTGGATTTCCCGGCCCAGACCATGCACGATTCCATCGCCCGCATGGCCGAAGCCCATTTCATCGACGCCACCGGGCTGGCCACCGCGCTGCTGGGCGATGGCCTGGCGGCCAACTTGTTCCTGGTCGGCTTCGCCTGGCAAAAGGGCCTGCTGCCGCTCAGCCTGGAAGCCATCACCATCGCCATCGAACTGAACGGCGCCGCCCCAGACTTCAACAAGCGGGCCTTCCTGTGGGGTCGCCGGGCCGCCCACGACCCGGCCGCCATCCAGGCCCTGGTGGCGCCAAGGCCGCAACCGGCCCGCAGCCTGGACGACATCGTCGCCCTGCGTGTGGACGAGTTGCGGCGATGGGGTGGCGAGGCCCCGGCCCAGGACTTCCTGGCCATGGTCACCCGCGTCCGGACCGCCGAGGAGGCCCTGAGCCTGGGCACGACGCTGACCGAAGCCGCCGCCAAGGGCTTGTTCAAGCTGATGGCCATCAAGGACGAATACGAGGTGGCGCGACTTTACAGCGACGGCGATTTCGTCCGCGAACTGGCCCGGCAATTCGGCCGCTGGGACAAGGTGGAACCACATCTGGCGCCGCCATGGTTCGGCGCGGCGAAGCGCCGTTTCGGGCCGTGGATGCTGTGGCTGATGAAAGGGCTGCGCCATCTGCGGTTCCTGCGCGGTTCCTGGGCCGATCCTTTCAGCCATACCGCCGAACGACGCATGGAGCGGGCCCTTGTGGCGGAATATCGACAGATGCTGGAAAGCCTGCTGACCGATCTGGGTCCGGATACCCACGCCCAGGCGGTTGCCTTGGCGGAAACCGCCCAGCACATCCGTGGCTTCGGCCCGGTCAAGGAACGGGCGGCCCAGCAGGTTCGACGGCAATGGCGCAACGCCCTGACCCGCTACGCACAACCGTCGCGGCGTTAATGAAGAATAGAAGATGAGTGATTATCTTACGTTCGTTTAGGCTTGACCCCCCCGCGCAGCCGCGCTTGACTGCCAGGGGGGTACAAACGGAACGTTCGGGGGAAAACCGTCATGACCATCGTGGGCGAGGCAGCCGGCATCGAAGCCTTGGAAGCCGAACTGTTCGCCGCCCGCGCTGCCCGCGACGTCGCCGATTACGCCAGCGCCTTGGCGTCCTATCGGGCCGCCGCCCAGATTGCCGCCGACAACGTCGAAGCTCTGACCGGCATGGGCACCATGCTGCGGGCTCTGGGCCGCGAGCGCGAGGCGCTGCCCGTGCTGTTGAAGGCCATCGACCACGATTCCCTCAATGTGGAATCCCGGCTCGAGCTGGCTTTGACGCTTCAGGGCCTGGGCCGTTCCGACGAAGCCCGCGCCATCTTCACCGCGCTTTTGCGCATTCCCGACCCGCCGGCGCGGGCCTGGCACGGTTTGGCCTTGCTGTTGCTGGGCGACGGCCACGAAATGGCCGCCGAAACCGCGCTTCGCCGCGCCATCAACCAGGCCCCCGACCTGGTGACGGCCCGCAAGCAATTGGCTGACCTGCTGGCCCATCGTCTGGACCTGGCGGCGGCCAGCGACCTTTACCACGATATCCTGACCATCGAGCCGGACAACGCCGATTCCCTGGCCGGGCTGGGTCAGGCCCTGATCGGCATGGGCCGCATGGATGAAGCCCAGGATCTGCTGGAACGGGCCCTGGCACAGCGTCCCAACCATCCCCTGGCGCATATGGCGCGGGCGCGGCTGAACCTCCTGGACGGCCACCTGCAAGGCGCCTGGGAAGATTTGGAATGGCGTTGGCAGTTGACCGACCGCAAGCGGCCCAGCGCCCCGGGGCAAAGCTGGGACGGCGATGCCGATCTGACCGGCCAGACCATCCTGTTGTGGGCTGAACAGGGACAAAGTGAAATAGTCCACCTGCTGCGCTACGTGCCCCAGGTGGCCCACCGCGCCGGCAAGGTGGTCCTCGGCCTGCCCAAGGCGCTGGCTCCCTTGGCCAAGGGATTGGAAGGCTCGCCCCTGACCCTGGTGTCCGGCGACCCGCTGCCGCCGGGTCTGTCCATCGACTACAACGCTTCCATCAGCGACCTGCCGCGCCTGTTCGGCACTTCGGTTTCGGGCATACCCGCCGCCCCCTACCTGGAAGCGCCCGCCGGCCACCGTCTGGCGGTCGCCGCGCCGCATACGGCTTTGCTGAAGATCGGCCTGGCCTGGGCCGGGCCGCGGGCCAGTTGGAACATCGACTTTCCGCAACTGATGACCCTGCTGGGTCATCCCGACGCCGCCTTCTTCAGCCTGCAACTGGGCAAAAAGGCCGCCGACGCCACCAACCTGGCCCATCCGTCGCTGGTCACCGACTTGTCGCGGACCATTTCCGATTACGCCGACTTGGCCGGACGCATCGCCGAGATGGATCTGGTCATCACCGTCGACGGCATCGTCGCCCATCTGGCCGGCGCCATGGGCAAGCCGGTCTGGGTGCTGCTGCCGGTGGCCGCCGACTGGCGGTGGCTGCGCGACCGCAACGACACGCCGTGGTATCCCAGCGCCCGTTTGTTCCGCCAAGGCGCCCATGGCGATTGGACCGAGGTGGTCACCCGGGTGTTGTCCGCCCTGGACGAAAAACTGTCGGCCGAGCGCCAGCGTCGGCAATACGTCGCCCAATCGCACCATGGCAACCGTTCGGCCCAACAGGCGTTCATTTCCACCCATCTGCAACCGGGCGACCTGTTCATCGACGTCGGCTGCGGCTCGGCGGCGCCGCATGCCATGGACGCCGCCTGCCAGGAGATGGAGGACGTCCGGGTGCTGGCCATCGAGGCCCGCGCCTCGGAAGCCGCCCTACTGGAAGACACCCTGGCCATATCCGGCCTGTCCGAGGTGGTCACCGTCGAACGCGCGGTGGTCGGCGCCGGAATCGCCCCGGTGGCGGTGGCAGCCCGTAAGCGATCGGGCCGCGCCGTCCTGGCTTTGCCCGCCTGGGTCGGCGGCCGGCAACAATCGGAACCGCTGTCCGCCATATTGGCCCGCCACCCCGACCTTGCCGGTCGCCGCCTGGTGCTGCGCCTGGGGGCCAAGGGACAGGAACAAGACATCCTGGCCGGCCTGGGCGACTTGCGCCCGGCATTGGTGGTGTTCGATCATCAAGACGGCGATGCCGCCGCCGACAGCTTGCGACGGATGGGTTACAGCCTGTATCAATTTCCCACCAGGGTGGCGGCGGGCGCGGTCCGCCCCTTCGGCGGCGAGGCCGGCACCGTCCTGGCCTTAGCCGAAAGCATCCCGCCGGCACCGCTCTATGGCGATTCCGGCGACCCCACCTCGCCGGCAAGCATGGCCCGCGCTTCGGCCGAAGCGACCCAACTGGCCAGCCAAGGCCAAGACCTGCTGGCGCAAGGCAAGCTGAACGAAGCCGGCAACCTCTTCGCCCGCGCCCTGGCGCTTGATCCCGGCAACAGGGTGGCCAACGCCAATTTGGGCAGTCTGTTGCGGCGCATCGGACGCCGCGACGCCGCCGCCGCCTGTTGGCGTCGCGCCTTGGCCGCCGGCGCCCCGCCGCAGGTGCGCTCGAACCTGGCCAACGTCTTGCGCGAATGCGGCCGCCTGGACGAGGCCGAAGCCACCTTCCTGCGCTGCCTGTCGGAACTGCCCGACCACGCCGAAACCTCTTACGCCTTCGCCTTGCTGGAACGCCAGCTTGGCCGGCCGCGTCAGGCCGTGGGTCTGATGGAACGGGCCGAACACCTGCGGCCCGGCACCGTTCCCGGTGGGGAAATGGCCGCCACCTTGCTGAAATCGGGCAATTTGGCCCGTGGCATGGCGGAAATGGCCCATCGCAAGCCATTTCCCCTGCCCAAGGTCAACGCGCCCGATTGGGACGGATCGCGGCTGGTCGGCAAGACCATCCTGGTGCGTGACGAAGGCGACACCATCGACACCCTCCAACTGTCGCGCTACATCCCGCTGGTCGCCCTGCAAGGCGGGCTGGTGCATGTGGAATGCGTGCCGGAAGCCGCCCCCCTGCTGGCCGGCTTGGCCGGGGTCGAACAGGTCATCGGGCGCGGCCAGCCCTTGCCGGCGGTGGAATGCAGCGTCCGCCTGCTGGACATCCCCCGTCTGCTGGGCACCACCTCGCGCACCACGCCGCCGCGCACCGTGCCCTATCTCAACCTGCCCGACGGCACCCTGCCCTTCCGCTTCCCCGGCGACAACCGCCTGCATGTGGGGCTGTCGTGGCACGGGCCCCGTCCGCAGGATCGCGGCATCCCCCTATCCACCTTGATGCGGCTGGCGGCTTTGCCCGGCATCGACCTGGTCAGCCTGCAACGGGGCGAGCGGGCCAAGGATCTGGTCAGCACCGGCAACCGCCTGTTCGTCGAGGAAATGGGCAGCCAGTGCCGCGACTTGGTGGACGTCGCCGCCCTGGTCGCCGGCCTGGACCTGATCGTCACCACCGACACCGTCGAAGCCCATCTGGCCGGCGCCATGGGCAAGCCGGTCTGGGTGCTGCTGCCCTTGGGCAACGACTGGCGCTGGGTGGACGAACGCGACGACAGCGTCTGGTACCCGACCATGCGGGTGTTCCGCCAATCGACAGACGGGTCATGGAACCGGGCTCTGTCCCGCGTCGCCGACGCCATGGCCGCCATGGCCGCCGGCAAACGCGGCCGCAGCAGCGGAATTTAATACCCGACCTCACATATTCGGATAATTCGGCCCGCCGCCGCCTGTCCGGGCGAAGCCCGGCCCCTTTTGAAAGAAGGAAGGCGGCGGCGAACGGCTTTACATATTCGGATAATTGGG
>JAIWOG010000175.1 GCA_020217035.1 Magnetospirillum sp.
CGTGCGTTCCCGTTGCGACCTGGTCACTTTCCAGCAATGGGCGGATTTCGTCGCCGAGGACCGCCATTCCCCCGAAGCGCTGGAAGCCGAAACCGGCGTGCCGGCCGAAAGTGTCCGCCAGGTGGCGCGGCTTTACGCCACCGGCGGCAATGCCGCCATCTATTACGGCCTGGGGGTGACCGAGCACAGCCAGGGGTCCACCACCGTCATGGGCATCGCCAATTTGGCCATGGCCACCGGCAACGTGGGCCGCGAAGGTGTCGGCGTCAACCCGCTGCGCGGCCAGAACAACGTCCAGGGTTCGTGCGACATGGGCTCGTTCCCCCATGAATTTTCCGGCTACCGCGAGGTCAAGGACGATTCGGTGCGCGCCTTGTTCGAAGTGGTGTGGGGCCGCGAACTGGATGCCGAGCCGGGACTGCGCATCCCCAACATGTTCGACCAGGCGCTGCACGGGTCTTACAAAGGCATGTTCGTCCACGGCGAGGACATCGCGCAAAGCGATCCCAACACCAACCATGTGACGGCGGCGCTGGAAGCCCTGGAATTCCTGGTGGTGCAGGACCTGTTCCTGAACGAGACGGCGGCCTATGCCCATGTCTTCCTGCCCGGCACCTCGTTCTTGGAAAAGGACGGCACCTTCACCAACGCCGAGCGCCGCATCAACCGCGTGCGCCCGGCCATGGCGCCGCGCACCGGCCTGCACGAATGGCAGGTGGTCGCCGCCATCGCCACCGCCATGGGCTATCCCATGCATTGGGACAGCGGTGCCGAGATCATGGCGGAAATCGCCAAGGTGACGCCGACCTTCAAGGGCGTCAGCTTCGAACGCCTGGACGCCGAAGGCAGCCTGCAATGGCCGGTCACCGATGCGGCGCCGCACGGCACGCCGATCATGCATGTGGACGGCTTCGTGCGCGGCAAGGGCAATTTCGTCCTGACCGAGTTCGTCCCCACCACCGAGCAAACCTCGCGCTTCTTCCCGCTGATCCTGACCACCGGGCGCATCTTGTCCCAGTATAACGTGGGCGCCCAGACAAGGCGTACCGACAACGTCGTCTGGCACCCGGAAGACGTGCTGGAAATCCATCCCTTCGACGCCGAACAGCGCGGCATCAAGGACGGCGACATGGTGTCCTTGGCCAGCCGCATGGGGGCGACCAGCTTGCGGGCCGAGATCACCGAACGAGTGCCGCAAGGCGTGGTCTACACCACCTTCCACCATCCGGTGACCGGGGCCAACGTGGTCACCACCGACAATTCGGACTGGGCCACCAACTGCCCGGAATACAAGGTCACCGCCGTCCAGGTCGCCATCGCCAACGCGGTGCATACCCTGGTGGCGGAATAGGAGACCCCGCCCATGACCCGCCCCAAGCAATCCAAGGACGCTTCCCCCGAAAGCCGCGCCGATTGCTCGGTGGCGGTCAAGGGGGTCAGCCACCGCAATGTCGCGGTTTCGGAAGTGGTGGAATGGCACCTGCCGCAAGAAGAGCCCACCGCCCTGGTCTATAACGGCCGCTCCTTCGCCGTCATGCTGGCGAGCCCCGCCGATCTGGAAGATTTCGGCCTGGGCTTTTCCCTGGCCGAAGGGGTGGTGGAAAAAGCGTCGGAAGTGCACGACATCGCGGTCGAACCCCTGGAATCCGGTCTGGCGGTGCGCATGACCATCCCCAATGTCCGCGCCGCCGCGCTGATGAACCGAGGTCGCGCCATGGAAGGACGCTCGGGCTGCGGCATCTGCGGCATCGAGACGCTGGAGGCGCTTCGGCGTCCGCTCAAGCCGGTGCGCCGCCCCGACGTCGCGCCTGATGCCATCGCCCGTGGCTTCGAGCAACTCGGCCACCATCAGCCCATGCGGGCGCGCAACTTTTCCGTCCACGGCGCCGCCTGGTGCGATCCTTTGGGCCGGGTGCTGCTGGTGCGCGAAGACGTCGGCCGGCACACCGCCTTGGACAAACTCATAGGTGCCATGTCGCAAGCCGGGATGGACACGGGCGACGGTTTCGTCGTCATGTCCAGCCGCTGCGGGTTCGAACTGGTGCAAAAGGCGGCGCAGGTCGGCATCGGCCTGCTGGCGTCGGTTTCGGCCCCCACCACCATGGCGCTGTCCATGGCCCGGCAGGTGGGCATGGGCTTGGCGGTAGCCGCCAAGGCGAAAGCGGTTGTGGTTTTGGAGTGACAAGGTCCGCGGCAAAAGCGGCCCAGTGGGGAGGTTCGAATACATGAGTACTGCGTCCATCGCTTTGCCGGGGGGCATGCTGTCGCGCGAACGCATTGTCGCCCGTCCCGGTTTCAATCGTTGGCTGGTTCCGCCGGCCGCCTTGGCCATCCATCTGTGCATAGGCATGGCCTATGGTTTTTCGGTGTTCTGGCTGCCGCTGTCGCGTGCCGTCGGCGTCACCCAGCCGCTGGCCTGTCCCCCTGACATGGGCTTCTTCCAGCAGGTGTTCGCCACCGGCTGCGACTGGAAGATTTCCATGCTGGGGTGGATGTACACCCTGTTCTTCGTCTTCCTGGGCTCGTCGGCGGCCATCTGGGGCGGCTGGTTGGAAAAGGCCGGTCCGCGCAAGGCCGGCGTGGTCGCCGCCTGCTGCTGGTGCGGCGGCCTGCTGATCTCGGCGCTGGGCGTCTACACCCACCAGATCTGGATGCTGTGGCTGGGTTCCGGCGTCATCGGCGGCATCGGCCTGGGCCTGGGCTACATCTCGCCGGTCTCCACCCTGATCAAGTGGTTCCCCGACCGTCGCGGCATGGCCACCGGCATGGCCATCATGGGTTTCGGCGGCGGTGCCATGATCGGGGCGCCCCTGGCCGACGGCCTGATGAAGTATTTCGCCACCCCCACCTCGGTGGGCGTGTGGGAAACCTTCGTCTGCCTGGCCATCATCTATTTCGTCTTCATGATGGCCGGTGCGCTCGGCTATCGCGTGCCGTCGGAAAACTGGAAGCCCGCCGGCTGGACGCCGCCGGCCCCCGACCAGGGAAAGTCGCTGATCACCGACAAGCACGTGCACCTGTCGGTGGCTTGGCGGACCAAGCAGTTCTGGCTGGTGTGGGGCGTGTTGTGCCTGAACGTCACCGCCGGCATCGGCATCCTGGGCATGGCCTCGCCCTTGTTGCAGGAAGTGTTCGGCGGCAAGCTGATCGGCCTTGACGTCGCCTTCAACGACCTGACCGCCGCGCAAAAGGGGCAAATCGCCGCCGTCGCCGCCGGCTTCACCGGTCTGTTGTCGCTGTTCAACATCGGCGGCCGCTTCTTCTGGGCGTCGCTGTCGGACAAGCTGGGGCGCAAGAACACCTATTTCGTCTTCTTCGCGCTGGGCATCGTGCTTTACGCTTCGGTGCCGTTCGCCTCGCAGACCGGGGCGCTGATCTTGTTCGTCGCCATCTTCTGCGTGATCTTGTCCATGTATGGCGGTGGTTTCGCCACCGTTCCCGCCTATCTGGCAGACATGTTCGGCACCAAGATGGTGGGCGCCATCCACGGCCGCCTGCTGACCGCCTGGTCGACGGCCGGCGTGTTGGGTCCGGTTTTGGTGAACTACATCCGTGAATACCAACTGGAACAGGGCGTGGCCCGCGCCGATGTCTACAACATCACCATGTACATCCTGGCCGGATTGCTGGCCCTGGGCTTCGTCTGCAACTGGCTGGTGACCTCGGTGGCCGAGGAACATCACATGACCGACGAGGAACTGGCCGAGGAAAAGAAGCTGGCCGACGACACCCACCAGCATTTCGTCGCCGACGTGGAAGCCCTGGCGGTCGAGGTCAAGCATTCCTGGAAGGTGACCCTGGCCTGGGCGGCGGTGTGGATTCCCCTGGCCTGGGGCATCTGGATCACCTTGCAAAAGACCGCCTTGCTGTTTCGTTGATCCCTGAGCCTGAAGCAACTGGCCGTCCGGGCAACCGGGCGGCCTTATTCTTGTCCAAAAACGGGGGGCTGCGGCTCGGCGTTGGTGCCGGGCATGAAGGCGGCCAAGGCGACAGCCAGGCTCACGACCGTCACCGCGCCCAGGAGAAATCCCTTGATCTCTTCGACAACAAGCCAGCTCATGGGGTTTCTCCATAAAAGCTATCAATTAATGGATATATGGTTGTTCGCATGGCGTTTGTCAACTTATAAATCTATATAATTATAGATATAAAGAGGTGGTCGATTGGCTGACCGCCAAGCTGGTCGCGGGGAAAGGCCGGAGAGGGGGCAAAACGGACGAAGGCCCCAGGGTTTCCCCTGGGGCCTTCGATGGTGGGCGGTACAAGGATCGAACTTGTGACCCCTACCATGTCAAGGTAGTGCTCTACCGCTGAGCTAACCGCCCGTCAGTCACGGTGTTCGTGGCTGAGGGCCGTGCTTGTAACCGCTTTTGGCAGGCTTGGCAACCCCTCTGTTGCGGTTTTTTTTCGCCGAACTCTGTTGTGACAGCCGGCCCGCAACCTGCTAAACCGAAGATATGGAAACCCAAGCGCCGACAACTCCTCTGACCCAGGTGTTCACCGTGCTTTCGCCCTCTCGGCAGACGGTGCCGTTGGTGTTTTCCTCGCCCCATTCCGGGCGGCATTATTCCGACGACTTCGTCGCCCTGTCGCGGCTGGATTCCCTGGCCCTGCGCCGTAGCGAGGATTCCTTCGTCGACGAGTTGTTCGCCTGCGCGGTCGATCACGGCGCCCCCTTGCTGGCGGCGCTGTTCCCTCGGGCCTTTTGCGATCCCAACCGCGAACCTTACGAACTGGACCCCGCCATGTTCGCCGGCAAGTTGCCCGAACAGGCCAATATCCGGTCGCCGCGGGTCGCCGCCGGCTTGGGCACCATCCCCAAGGTGGTGGCTTCGGGGGCCGAGATCTATGGGCAGCGTCTGCCGGTCTCCGAGGTCGAGCGCCGCATCGGCGGCTACTACCGCCCCTATCACCAGCGCCTGCGCGAGTTGGTCGAGGACACCCAGCGCCGCTTCGGCTGGGTGGTGCTGGTGGATTGCCATTCCATGCCGGCCAGCAGCGCCCCGGCTCTTGCCGCCGCCAGCGGAGGCGGGGCCGACGTGGTGCTGGGCGATTGCTATGGCGCCTCGGCCGCCGGCGAAATCGTCACCTGCGTCGAGGACGGCTTCAAGGCGCGGGGCTACCGGGTGGTGCGCAACACCCCCTATGCCGGCGGCTTCACCACCCGGCATTACGGCCAGCCGCGCCAGGGATGCCACGCCGTGCAGATCGAGATCAGCCGCGCCCTTTACATGGACGAGGCCGACCACAGCCGCCACCAGGGATTCGGTCGCCTGGCCGCGGACCTGGACGGCATCGTCGGCGAACTGGCGGCGTTGACCCAAGAGAAATCGTTCCCATGACCATGCCCAGCCAGTCCCCGTTGCCGGTGTTGGTCCGGCCCGCCACGCCCCAGGACATGGATCAGGTGCAGTCCATCTATGCCTATTACGTCACCCGCACCGCCGCCTCGTTCGAGGAGGAGGTGCCATCCGTCGCCGAGATGCGTCGCCGCCGTGACGAGGTGGTGGCCCGCAACCTGCCCTATCTGGTGGCGGTGGAGGATGGCGAGGTTCTGGGCTACACCTATGCCGGGCCGTGGCGGCCGCGTTCGGCCTATCGCTACACGGTCGAGGATTCCATCTATGTGGCCCCCTTCGTGCAGCGTCGCGGCGTGGGCAAGGCGCTGCTGGGGGCGTTGATCGATTGCTGCGCCGATTTGGGATATCGCCGCATGATCGCGGTGATCGGCGATTCCGCCAACCAGGGCTCCATCGGCCTGCATCGCTCCCTGGGCTTCCGCCAGGAAGGCGTGCTGCGCGGCGTCGGGTTGAAATTCGGCCGATGGGTCGACGTGGTCATCATGCATCGGGTTCTGGGCGACGACACGCGCCCGTTACCCGACGGCGTCGCCGCACCGCCTCTACCAAAATTCGAAGAATTCTAAAAAGCGGCTTGCCGATAGATTAAAATCCATCTAAAGGCGTAGCCGATTACTCACAGGGTGTAGGTGGGTGGCCGCAAGGTGGATAGCCCTTATTCTCTTGTGCGTCTGTGCAAGGGACGTACTTCAGGTCATCTTAATAATAAGCGGCAGGTCGTATCGCATTGCCGCAACGCAGGGGTAGGAAACGGGCATGAACAAACAACAACACAAGATCGCCAGTATCGACGTGGAACTGGCGGTGGCCCTGGAAGTGGGGCTGACGCGGGTCGAGCGCGCCGAGCAGTTGGGGGGCATGGCCGAGGCTTTGGCCTTCAATAGGGAATTGTGGCGGGTGGTCGGCTTCCTGGCCGAAGGCACCAAGTTGCAGCGGTGCCGCACCGAATTGCACGACACCGCCTTGGCGGTGGCGCAAGGCAAGATCGAACACTTCGCCCTGGTCAACCGTCGTTTCGCCGGCCTGTTCGCTGCCCAACCCGAATCCTATGGCGCCATGGGGGCGATGTTGGCCGACTGGCGCAGCTTTCGCCGTGCCGAACCCCGCGCCGAGTTCAGCCAATGGCTGCTGAACCGTCTGGAGCGTCAAATCGAAAACCAGGTTTCCCGCGCCGCTTGACTGCGTCGGCACCAGGTCTGACGAAAAAACCCGATGGGGAGCTCCCATCGGGTTTTTGTTTGCCGCGCCAGGGTGGCGAAGCTTAGGCAAATGCCTTGAAGGCGATCAGGGTGAAGGTGTCCTTGACGCCGGGAATGACCTGTAAGGTATCGACCACGAATTGGCCGATGTCCTGGCCGTCATCCAGATAGCATTTCAGCATCAGGTCGTACTGGCCCGAAATGGAATGCACTTCCGACACCCGTTCAATGTCGACCGCCTGGTCGGCCACGTCGTAGGCCCGACCCAACTCGCATTTCATCATCACGAAGATGGTTTGCATGGGGACTGTCCTCTTTGTGGGGGGAGGCTTATTCCTCGGTCAGGTCGGCGTCGGATTCCGTATCCTTGCTGGCCTTGGCCGGCAATTGCACGGTTCGGGTCATGAAGTCGGGCATGTGCTGACCAAAGCCGACCACGTTGTCGGGATGAGTCATCTCGCCGATTCCCAATTCGTCGACACGACCCCGGCGGCGCCCGCCGCGGTCGTCACGGCGATAGCGGTCGGGCCGATCCCGGTCATTACGGTCACGTTCGGGCCGATCCCGGTCATTACGGTCACGTTCGGGGCGGTCACGTTCGGGACGGTTGCGGTCCCGGTCGCCCCGGTCGCGGCGGCGGTCGTTGTCACGGCTCTCGGCGGGGGCGGGGGCTTCGGCCACCGCTTCGGGGACGACCTCTTCCTGCTCACGCGGCATTTCGCGATCGCGGCGCGGCTTGCGGGCGTCCTCTTTCCTGGGGGGCTTGTCGCCGCCGCGTCCGCCACGGCCGCGACGGGCGCTCATGTCCAGTTCCAGCGGCGGCACGCCTTCCACTTCCAGGCGCGGCAGCGGGTTGCCGATCAGGCTTTCGATGGCGGCGACGAACTTGCCATCCTCGGGGGCGGCGATGGTGAAGGCGCGGCCGGTTTCGCCGGCACGGCCGGTGCGGCCGATGCGGTGGACGTAATCCTCGGCATGGATCGGCACGTCGAAATTAAAGACGTGGCTGACCGCCTTGATGTCGATGCCGCGGGCGACGACGTCCGAGCACACCAGCAGCCGGGCTTCGCCCGACTTGAACTTGCCCAAGCTTTCAAGACGCGCCGGCTGGCTCATGTCGCCGTGCATCTGCACCACGTCGAAGCCGTGCTTCTTCAGCGACTTGAACAAGATGTCCACGTCGCGCTTGCGGTTGCAGAAGATGAAGGCGTTCTTCAAATTCTCGATGCGGATCAGGTGGCGCAGGGTCTCGCGCTTGTCGATGTGGTCGACGACGGCCAGGAACTGTTCCACCGTCACCGCCGTCGACGATTGGGCGCTGACGGTGATTTCCTTGGGATTCATCAGGAACTCGTCGGCCAGGCGGCGGATTTCCGGCCCCAGCGTCGCCGAGAAGAACAGGGTCTGGCGGATTTTCGGCAGCAACGAGACGATGCGCTGGACGTCGGGGATGAAGCCCATGTCCAGCATGCGGTCGGCTTCGTCGATGACCAGCACCTTGACGTCGTTCAGCAAGATGCGGCCACGGTCGAACATGTCCAGCAAGCGGCCCGGCGTGGCGATCAGCACGTCGACGCCGCGATCCAGGATGGCGACTTGGTCGGACATGGATTCGCCGCCGATGATCAGCGCCTTGGACAGTTTGTGGTACTTGCCGTACTTGTCGAAGTTTTCCGCCACCTGGGCGGCCAGTTCGCGGGTCGGCGCCAGGATCAGGGACCGCGGCATGCGCGCCTTGGCGCGGCCGGCGGCCAGGATCTCGATCATCGGAAGAGTGAAGCTGGCGGTCTTGCCGGTGCCGGTCTGGGCGCAGCCCAGGACGTCGCGGCCCATCAAGACGACGGGAATGGCCTGCTGCTGGATCGGAGTCGGGGTGGTGTACCCGGATTCTTCGACGGCTTGCAGAAGTTCGGGGCTAAGGCCCAGGTCGGCGAAGCTCATGGAATGCGAAAAGCCGTGCTCTTGGAGTGCGATGAAGCCGCTCGCGCGGAGTGCGATGATGCCGCTCGCGCGGCCAATGTCAGGGAATGTTTCATTCCGGCCGGATAATAGAAGTTCGTGCGGCTATGTCAATGAAAGACCGGCATTTCTTGCTTTGTCTGGTGATGTTGTGGCCTTTCGGCTACGCTTTGGGCGAAGAACAGGAGGGTTGGGACATGCTGATGGATGCGGGCAAGTCGTCGCTGTTGGTCATCGACGTTCAGGAAAACCTGGCCCCGGTCGTCGCCGAGCCCCGTCTGGTGCTGCGTCATTGCGGCCTGTTGCTGCGAGCCGCCGCCCGCCTGGCGGTGCCGGTGACCATTTCCGAGCAATACCCCAAGGGGCTGGGGCCGACCATGGGCGAATTGCTGGCCCTGGCCCCCCAAGGCGCGGTGGTCGAGAAGATGCATTTTTCCAGCGCCGCCGAGCCGGCCATCCTGTCGCGTCTGCAAGGCTTCAGCCGCCCCCAGGTGGTGGTCGCCGGCATGGAGGCCCATGTTTGCGTGCTGCAAACCTGCCTGGGGCTGAAAAGCCTGGGTTTCGACGTCTTCGTCGTCGCCGATTCCTGTTCGTCGCGCAAGCAGGCCAACCACGATCTGGCCATGGCCCGGCTGGCGGCGGCCGGGGTGGCGGTGGTCTCGACCGAGATGGTGGTGTTCGAATGGCTTGAGGTCGCCGGTACCCCGTCGTTCAAGGACTTGATCCAGCTGGTGAAATAAGGGTGGATGAGATGAAGGACCTGATTTTGCTGCCCGGCCTGTTGAACGACGCCCGCCTGTGGCAGGCCCAGGCCGCCGACCTGGCCGACCAGGCGCGGGTGACGGTGATCCCCACCTATACCCACGGCAGCGTCGCCCAATTGGCCGAGGCGGTGCTGGATCAGGCGCCGCCCCGCTTCTGTCTGGCCGGTTTGTCCATGGGCGGCTATGTGTCCATGGAAATCCTGCGCCGCGCCCCGGAACGGGTGGAGCGGGTGGCCCTGGTCAGCACCACGGCGCGGCCCGACCTGCCCGAACAGACCGAACGCCGTCGCGCCCTGATGGATCTGGTGGCCGGCGGCAAGCTGGATCGCATCCTGCCCACCGTGCTGGCCAGCATGGTGCCGGACTATCATGCCCAAGGCCCGGTGGCCGACTTGTTCCAGGCCATGGCCCAGGCCGTCGGCGTCGAAGGTTTCCTGCGCCAGCAGGGCGCCATCATCGGCCGCGTGGATTCCCGGCCGTCCTTGGCCGACATCCGCTGTCCGGCCCTGGTGGTGGTCGGTCGCGACGACACCTTGACGCCGCCTGACCGCGCCGAGGAAATGACCGCCCTGATCCCCGGCGCCAAATTGGTGAAGATCAGTCGTTGTGGCCACCTGTCGGCCATCGAGCAGCCCCAGGCGGTCAGCGCCGCGCTTTCCCTGTGGCTACAGGACTAGTTCGGCAAGTCGATAAAACACATTGTCGTCATAAACAAAAG
>JAIWOG010000176.1 GCA_020217035.1 Magnetospirillum sp.
GTTAGGCGGTCTTTTTTCTTTGCCGCTTATTAACAATGTGTCTTCTATCCTGGTGGCCGGAAAGTGTTCATGGGGTGGTCATGGCTTCGCGTGGGCCGAATTTGTTGCGACGCAGCACCAATCATGTGCTGGATGCCCTGCTGAAGGCGGCCGAGGGCGCCTGGAAAGGGCATCCCAAGGAATTGGCGGCCTTGCGCGACATCATCATGGCGTTGGAAGGTTCCAGCCAGTTCGACGACTATTACCGCCGCGCTTATCGCGAATTGCTGGACGTGGTCGAGCAAGAAAAGTTGGAACAGCGGCGCACCAACGCCTTCGGACGCCTGATGGTGCACGATCTGGGGCCGTTGTTCGAGGACGGCACCCTGGACCGCTCGATCCTGCCCAACATCTTTTCCTTCTTCCACCTGGTCCTGGGCGATGATGCCGGCTTTTACGGCGAGCAATGCCTGAAGCTGGTGGGGGAATTGAAGGCTGAACTGGGCGAGGATTTCACCTGGGACGCCTATTACCAAAGCCGCGAGGCCAAGCTGATCCTGTGGCGGACCCTGACCCGCATCGCCGGTTCGTTCAAGCGCTGGGACGTGCGCAAGGACTGGTTCATGAAGCTGATGCAGTACACGCCGACCACCGTCAGCCTGGGGTCCAATTCCTTCGTCACCCGCGAAATCGACCATGACGAGCCGCACGTTTTCAACAACCACCATTTCTGCGCCTTCTTCCAGGCGCTGTTCAGTCCGCTGACCACCATGAGCAAGGCGGACGAAGACGTCTTCAAGCGGGAATTCGGCACCGACCCGCACCACCTGATCGGCCCGTTCCTGGTGCATCTGGCGGCGTGCGAGATTTGAATTGTAAAAGGGGCCTTTCGGCCCCTTTCCCGTTCAGCGCGAGGCCAATTGTGCCTGCGCCGCCTGGCGGCGGATTTCGGTGGCCACATCGACGCTGACGCAGACCTTGCCAACCGGGTTGAACATGGTCCCCACCGTCTTGGCCAGGACGGCGGCGACGGGGATGCCGATGATGGTCAGGAACAGCAAGACCACCTGGATGATGGTGGCGACAGCCAACAGCAGACCCAGCGGCAACCACAGAATCATGATCACGGTGGAATAGGTCTTCCACGCCGGATTGGTTTCCTTGTTGGGCATTGCCTCGCTGCTGGCAATCATTTCATGGCCGAACGGGGCCAGGAAGAACTTGCCCAATTGCATCAGCCCCAAACCGATGGGGGCCGCCACCACGGTCACGGTCAACAACAGACCGAGAACGTAGGTAAACAGTGCATTGAGGAAACCAAGAAACGGAATGTGCCACAAAATGTTGCCCAGGGCGCGCATGTTCATTCACCTTTGCCAATGATTGCGGCAGCGTAAATCAACTTTTTGGCGTGGGCAATCGGGCTTTGATGGCACCTTGAAGAAGATTAAGGGGGCCTTTCGGCCCCCTTTTGCTTTACTCGGCGCGGCCACCGTGCATCTTGGACCATTGCACCGGGTCGTGCAGGAAGCTGCGCACCGCTTCCAGGGTCTTGCGGTCGAACAGGCCGTCCTGTTCGGCGACTTCGAGGACGTCCCACCAATTGCACAGGTAGGAAAGCTCGACGCCGGATTCGTTCAGCGACTTCAAGGCGCCGGGGAAGACGCCATAGAAGAACACCACGAAGGCGTGCTTGACCTCGGCGCCGGCGTCGCGCAGCGCGGTGCAGAAATTGACCTTGGAAGCGCCGTCTGACGCCAGGTCTTCCACCAGCACGACGCGGGCTCCGGTGGGGAACTCGCCTTCGATCTGGGCGTTGCGGCCAAAGCCCTTGGGCTTCTTGCGCACGTACAGCATGGGCACCATCAGGCGGTCGGAAATCCACGCCGCATAGGGGATGCCGGCGGTTTCGCCGCCAGCGACGGCGTCGAAGCTTTCATAGCCCACTTCGCGCAGGATGGCGTTGGACGCCAGTTCGCAGATCTTCTGGCGGGCACGCGGGAAGCTGATGACCTTGCGGCAATCCACGTAGACCGGGCTGGCCCAGCCGGAAGTCAGGGTATAGGGCTCTTCCGGGCGGAAGTTGACGGCCTTGATCTCAAGCAGGATGCGGGCGGTGGTCAGCGCCGCCTTCTTCTGTTCGGGCGTGCGGGAAGCGGTTTGCATAAGTCGCGCCTTTCGACTGGGTTGTCGGCTTGGGGCTCTATAGGCCACAATCGGGGTTTCCTGCAAGACGGCAAACAACAAGGGAAGCGAAATGTCCGAAGAGATCCTGGTCAGCCGTGAGGGCGCCATCGCCACTGTCACCATCAACCGGCCTGACCGCATGAACGCCTTGAACCTGCCGGTGTGGCGGGGTTTGACTGCCGCGTTCCTGGAATTGTCCGCCGATCCGGATGTCCGCGCCATCGTGCTGCGCGGTTCGGGCACCAAGGCTTTCGCCCCTGGCGCCGACATCGAGGAGTTCGACACGCTCAGAGCCAACGCCCGGCAGGCCAAGGATTACGACGTCATCATGCGCGGGGCGCTGGACGCGGTGAAGAACTGTCCGCAGCCGGTGATCGCCATGATTTACGGCCCTTGCGTCGGCGGCGGGTTGGAACTGGCGTGCTGCTGCGACATGCGTCTCGCCGCGCGGTCGGGCAAGTTCGGCGTGCCCATCAACAAGATCTCGGTGGTCATGGCTTACCCCGAGATCGCCATGATCCGCCAGATCGCCGGCCCGGCGGTGGCCGCTGAAATCCTGTTGGAAGCCCGCGTCTTCGACGCCGAGGAAGCCCTGGTCAAGGGCCTGGTGAACCGTGTCTATGACGACGAGGCGCTGGAAGGCGAGGTGATGGCGGCGGCCAAGCGCATGGCTCAAGGCGCCCCCCTGGTCAACCGCTGGCACAAGCGTTTCCTGAAGCGTCTGGCGGATGCCACCCCCATCAGCGACGCTGAACTGGACGAATGCTACGTCTTCCTGGACACCGCCGATTACCGCGAAGGCCAAGCGGCGTTCAAGGAAAAGCGCAAGCCGGTCTTCACCGGGAAATGAGCGATCCGGCCGCCATCTGGGTGCTGGCCGACGACCGCGCCGGCAATGTGGGCCAGTGCCTGGGGGTGGCCGAGGCGCTGGGGCGCCCCTTCGTGGTCAAGGACATCCGCTATGCCCCCCTGGCCCGGCTGCCCAATTTGGTGCGCGGCGCCGGACTGATGGGGGTGGCCCAGGAAAGCCGCGACCAACTGGTCGCGCCCTGGCCGCGACTGGTCGTCGCCGCCGGCCGCCGCACCGCCCCGGTGGCGCGCTGGATCAAGCGGCAAAGTGGGGCGCGGCTGGTGCAGATCATGGACCCCGGTCCGGGCGGGCGGGCCGATTTCGACCTGCTGGCGGTGCCGCGCCATGATGGCGGCCTGCATGGTGCCAATGTCCTGGAGATGACCGGGGCGCCGCATCGGGTGACGCCGGCCAAGCTGGCCGAGGCGGCGCGGGTGTGGCAGGACCGTTTCGCCCCTCTGCCGCGTCCCTGGGTCGGCTTGATCGTCGGCGGCGACACCCGCAAGCGGCCGTTTTCCGCCGACATGGCCGCCGATCTGGGCCGTCGCGTCGCCGCCCTGGCGCAAGGCGGCTCGGTGCTGGTGACCACCAGTCGCCGCACCAGTCCAGCGGCCGAGGCGGCTTTGTTCGCCGTCCTCCCCGAACCGCGCCTGATCCATTCCTGGGCGAAGGGCGGCGACAATCCCTATTTCGGTCTGCTGGCCTTGTGCGACGCCCTGGTGGTCACCGGCGATTCGGTCTCCATGGTCAGCGAATCTTGCGCCAGTTCGGCTCCGGTCTACATCTACGCCCCCTTCGGCTGGGTGGTGGCCAAGCATGCCCATTTGCACGCCGATTTGTACGCCCGGGGCTACGCCAAACCATTGCCCGACAATGGCGGGTTGGAAAGCTGGGCGCATCCCCCCCTGAACGCCGCCCTGGACGTGGCGGCGGCCATCGAAAAGCTGTTGCCATGCGGGTGATCCTGACCAGCCTTCTGGCCTTGTTGCCGTCGCTTGCGCTTGCCGCCAACCTGAACGGCATCAAGGGCGCCGACGACCGCGTCGAGGTGGCGGCCAACCAGTATCCGTGGAGCGCGGTGGGGCGCCTCAATAACGGCCAGGGCGGCCATTGCAGCGGCATCCTGGTGGGGCCGCGCCTGGCGGTCACCGCCGCCCACTGCCTGTGGAACAAAAAGACCCGGCGGCCCATGCCCGCCGCCTCGCTGCGCTTCGTCGCCGGCTACGACCGCGGGCAATATCTGGCCTTCACCACGGTGGAAAGCACCGTCATCGCGCCGGGTTGGCAATTCGACACGCCCTATTCGCCGCTTCTGGCGTCGCGCGACTGGGCCTTGCTGATCCTGGCCGAACCCTTGGGCGACAAGGTCGGCTGGGTGGGCTTGGGGGCGGCGCCCAATCCGGCCGACTGGCTGGTCACCGTCGGCTACGGCCAGGACAAGGCCCACATCCCCGCCGCCCATCTGGGCTGCCACGTGGCCGGAAGGCTGGAGAGTGGCGTTCTGACCCACGATTGCGACGCCGTGCATGGCGATTCCGGCGCCCCGGTGCTGGTGTGGAAGAACGGTGCCCCGACTCTGGCCGCCATCCATGTGGCGACCTTCGGTTTCGGCGGCGGCAAGTTCCTGGGCGGCGCCGTGGCGGTGGATGCCTTCGGTCTCGAAGCGCGGCGCCAGGGGGCGGCGGGGGACGGCAAGGCCGGCACGCTGTCGCAAAAGCTGGACGGGCCGGCGGCAGAACGGATCACCGGGCGCTGACCGGCCCTTATTTCGGCAGGTCGTTGTAGAAGTTTATGACCAGCGGCGCCCGCATCATGCGTTCCTTGTCGGTGCGGCCCATCATCTGGATCAACTGCTTGACGAACAGGCGGTCCACCTTTGGGAAGTCGAAGAAGGCGCGGATGGTCAGCAGGTCGCCGCCGCGATGCTCCAATTCGTCGATGAATTTCAGCAGGCCGTCGCGGAACGATCCCGGCCGGCCTTGGTCGTGGCGGTTCTTGGGCTGGAATTCCTGTTCGTACAGATGCGCCAGATGGTCCCAGGCATCGGCCAGCACGTCGCCGTCCAGACGCAGCAGACGTTGCAGCATGGGAATGTCGGTGGGATAAGGCGGTACATAGCCGTGTTTTTCGGCGTCTTCCCGAAACAGCGGCCAGGGGGTGTCGTCGTCTTTCCGGGGTTTGACCTTGCCGGCCTTGTCCTTGACCACGTGGCTGGGGTGGCAGGCCTGCCAGCGGGAATCCCAGTGATGCAGGATGGGGTTGTTGTCCTCGCCCGCCTGGATGATGCCGATGATGCGCCCGGCGGCGCCGGCTTCCGTCCAGTTGCGGCTGCTGGCCAGTTCCTTCAGCCGTCGCGAGGCGCGCATTTGCGGCAAGATGGCGCCGCGCACCACGTGCAGGTAGCACGATCCGAAGGCGGGGGCGGCGTAGAAGGGCAGAGGAATGTGTGGCCGGGTGCCGGTGGCGGCCAGAACCGACAGGGTGCGCTTCAGGTGGCGCGAGATGCTGTCGTCGAACATGGTGCCGAAATCGCCGTAGATTTGCGGCTGTTGTTCGTCTTCCGAATCGGCCTGCAACTCGTCGAGGACCGCTTCGGTGGTGCCTTGGTCTTTGTGCGTGGCGCCGTTCAGGATGGGTTTGGCCAGGTCGAACAGCAGCCAGCGTTCCTTGTCCTGCTGATCATCGGGGCCGGGGGGCAGGAAGGGGTCGAAATGCTGTTCGCTGGCGGCGATCACCTGGGCGGGGTTGGTGCGTTCCAGCGCCTTGGACAAGATGACGTTGAAGATCAGGTCCAACTGACGGGCGCTGGCCCATTTCAGGCTTTGCGGATCGGCCAGGGTCAGACGGCGCAGCATGACGATGCGGGTGACGTCCAGTTGCTGGGTCACCGCAACCAGATCCGCCACCTTGGATTCAAACGTGTCGCTTTTCGCCCCACTCATGCTGCGCAACATCCCCAACCAAGCCCTAGGCTAAAAAAATAACGCGGCCGGCCCGGCAACAAAAGACTCATTCCCCGATGCTTTGAACGAATTCGAAAAGCATCGGCGCGTTGCGGCGGCGGTCGTTTTCGGTGCGCCCGAAATTGGTCAGCAGGCGACGCATGTAGGTAGCGTCGACACGTTCCAACAGGAAATAGCACTTGATCGCCAGCAACTCGCCGATGCCTTCCGGCAGCTTGCTGATCCACTTCATCAAGCCGTCGCGGAATGCTCCTTCGCGGGCCTGTTCCTGGCGGGCGTTGGGATGGAATTCCTGGTCGTACAACTGGTTCAGTTCCCGCCATGCCTTGGCGATGGATTCGGTTTCGAAGCGGATCACGTCCTGCATCAGGCGCACCCCGTCCTCGTCGGGGGGGGCATAGCCGCTTCTGGTGGCGTCCTCGCGGAACAGCGGCCACGGATCGTCTTCCGGCTTGGGTTTCTTGCCCTTGGCGGTGCGAAAGGCGTTCCAGCGGGTGTCCCAATTATGCAGGACCGGGTTGTTGACCTCGCCGCCCTGGATGATCTCGATCAACTTGCCGCCGCCCACTTCGGCCCAATTGTGGTTCAACCCCAATTGCTGGATGTGCCGCGAGGCCCGCATGGGCGGCAGCACGAAGCGGCGCAGCACTTCCTCGTAGCAAAGGGCGAATTCGGGAGCCAGCGGGAAGGGACGGCGGCCGGGCTTGGCGTCGCCCTTGACCTGCAACAATCCCAGCACCTTGCGGGCGTAGGAACAGATGGAATCGTCGAACAGGGTGTTGAAGTCGCTGAACGGCTTGTCGTCACTGTCCAGGCGCATGCGGTTGGCTTCGCTGGGCATCATGCGTTCGGAATCCGGCCCCAGTTGGGCGGCGAACAGCGGCGGTGGTTCCTTGATGGACGAGATGTTGCGGGCGGTGGGGGCCTTGATGGCGGCCGGGCGCATGGCCAATAACTTGGCCAGCGTCGCCTCGTGTTCGCTGACCGGTGGCGGGGCGGGACCCAGCAAGGGTTCGCACACCGAAGCAAGCACTCGCAGGTCCTCGTCGCGATGGGCGGCGTCCAAGGGAAGCAACGGCGCGAAGTTCTTGGCGCGGGCGTCGTGCAGGGCGGAAATCCCCAGTCGTTCCAGCGCCTTGCCCAGGATCACCGCGAAAACCACGTCCAATTCGCGAATGGACGCCCATTTCAGGCTTTCCGGATCGGCCATGGTCAGACGGCGCAGCAACAGGATCTGCGACACCTCGAGATGACGGGTGGCATTGATCAGATTCGAAACCTTGGTTTCGAACGCCTTGTTGTCACGTTGAACCTGACTCATCCCGCCCTCTTCGCCCTTCTGGGCGCTGACGCCGGTATCCAGGCGGTCCCCGCCCGTCTGGAACGACGATTATTATTCCCCCACCCATTTGGCTTACCGCACCTTTCCCAATGGTGCAAGGTCCACCTGAACGGTTTTCATGATCGCGTTTCGTGACGCACAGGTCAATCGGGCCGATAACCGAGCCTTGCGCGGCTTATTCCTTGTTCAGGGTGACGATCTGGCCATGCATGGTGCAATCGGGGGCGGCCAGATCGACGAAGGGGCCGGTCACGTCCTCGGGCTGCGGCAAGGTGGCACTGTCCTCACCCGGGAAAGCGATGGTGCGCATGCGGGTGGCGACCGCACCCGGATCGATCAGGTTGACCCGGGTGTTGGCGATGGCGGCGATTTCCGCCGCCCAGGTGAGCACGATGGATTCCAGCGCCGCCTTGCCCGCCGAATAGACCCCCCAATAGGGGGCGTGAGTGTGGGCCTGGGCGCCGGTGACGAAGATGGCGCGGCCGGCATCCGACAGTTTCAACAGCGGCGCGAAGGCGCGGATCAGGCGGTAATTGGCGGTGACGTTGATGTCGAACGCCTCTTGGAAATGCTTCTGGTCCACATGGCCGATGGGGGCCAGACCGCCGCCGATGTCGCCGGCGTTGCCCACCAGGATGTCCAGCTTGCCGAAGCGCTGGAACAAGGCCGCCGCCACCTGGTCGATCTTGTCGAATTCGCGCAGGTTCAGCGGGCACAGAACCGCCTTGCCGCCAGCCCCGGCGATTTCGTCGTCCAGTTCCTCGAGCGCCCCTTGGGTGCGGGCGACGCAGATCACCTCGGCCCCTTCGGCGGCGAAGCGTTTGGCCACGGCGCGGCCGATGCCGCGCGATGCCCCGGTGACCAGGGCGACGCGCCCTTGCAGCCGGCCGCTCACTTGGTTCCCTCGTTCAAGAACGAGAATTGCTTGGCCGCCGCCAATTGGTCGGCATAATCGGTGGGGCTGATGGGATAGTCGCCGGTGAAGCAGGCGTCGCAATATTGCGGGGTCTGGTTGTCGCGGGCTTCTTCGCCCACCGCCTTGTAAAGGCCGTCCAGCGAGATGAAGGCCAGGGAATCGACGCCGATCAGCTTGGCCATGCCTTCCACGTCGTAACGCGCCGCCAGCAGCTTTTCGCGTTCCGGGGTGTCGATGCCGAAATAGCAGCAATGGTTGGTCGGCGGCGAGGAAATGCGCATGTGCACTTCCTTGGCCCCGGCCTGACGCACCATTTCGACGATCTTGCGGCTGGTGGTGCCGCGCACGATGGAATCGTCCACCAAGACGACCCGCTTGCCTTCGATGTAGAAGCGGTTGGGGTTGTGTTTCATCTTGACGCCCACATGGCGGGTGCGGTCGGTGGGTTGGATGAAGGTGCGACCCACATAATGGTTGCGGATGATGCCCAGTTCGAAGGGAATGCCGGCTTCCGAGGCATAGCCGATGGCCGCCGGCACACCGGAATCGGGCACCGGGACGATGACGTCGGCCTCGACGGCGCTTTCGCGGGCCAGCTGGGCGCCGATGCGCTTCCGCACTTCGTAGACGCTGGTGCCTTCCATGATGGAATCGGGGCGGGCGAAATAGATGTATTCGAAGATGCAGAAGCGCCGGCCCATGTTGCCGAAGGGCTTCAGCGAACGGATGCCGGTGGCGGTGATGACGACGATCTCGCCGGGTTCCACGTCACGCACGAATTCGGCGCCGATGATGTCCAGCGCACAGGTTTCCGACGCCAAACACCAAGCGCCGTCCAGCTTGCCCAACACCAGCGGGCGGATGCCCAGGGGGTCGCGCACGCCCATCAATCCGTCCTTGGTCAGGCAAGTCAGCGAATAGGCACCTTCGATCTGGCGCAACGCGTCGATCAGCCGGTCCTCGACGCTGGTGTAAAGGCTGATGGCGATCAGGTGGATGATCACCTCGGTGTCGGTGGTGCTTTGGAACAGGCAGCCGCGCTTGACCAGCGAGCGGCGCAGCACGTTGGTGTTGGTCAGGTTGCCGTTATGGGCCAGGGCCAGGCCGCCGAATTCCATTTCGGCGAACAACGGCTGGACGTTGCGCAACAGCGTCTCGCCGGTGGTGGAATAGCGCACGTGGCCGACGGCCGCCGCGCCCTTCAGCTTGCGGATGATGGCTTCGTTGCCGAAGCAATCTTCCACGTGCCCCAGGTCGCGGTGATTGTGGAAGGCGCCGCCGTCATGGCTGACGATGCCGGCGGCTTCCTGGCCGCGATGCTGCAGCGCGTGCAGGCCCAAAGCCACCAGGGCCGCCGCTTCGGGATGACCGTAGATGCCGAACACCCCGCATTCTTCGCGCAGATGGTCGTCGTCGAAAGGATTGGTGGTCAGCATTTGTGGTCTCGCGGCTGTATTCATTGGTTGGCCTGGATCAGGCGATCCAGTTGGCTTCGGCTTTCGTTGTCGTATCCTGTCGCGGGCTTGCCGCCCGTCTCGCTTTGCTTGCCCGCGCCCTGGCTCGCCTGGGGCGCCACCGGCTGGGGGGCGATGTACTTGCGGAAGGTCTGTTCGGCCTGCATCAGGTCCTGGGCATCCTTGGATACCTGTTTGGCCTGGCCTTGCGCGGCGCCGAAATTGTCGGGCGCCAGGTTGCGCAGCAAGACAGCGCCGCGTTCAAGCCACGGATAGGACTTGGCCTCGGCCAGCCAGGTGGGCGGTGTC
>JAIWOG010000177.1 GCA_020217035.1 Magnetospirillum sp.
TCGGTGACCATGGTAACCAACAGATGGGCAAGGCAAACCAAAACACCACCCCTGACCAGGCCAAAAGCGAAGCCCAGCGACGAATCGACGCTGTTCAACGCCGAACGCCGCACCCGATCGGCTGCGGCCTTGGTCAGCATGGAGAGAATCAAAAGCGTGACCAGGAACAGGGCGGCGCCGGCGGCGATGTCGGCCACCAGGGCGCTGCCGATATATTGGCGGGCCAGCGGCTGGGCGTATGAAAAGCCATACAGGGCGGCGGCGGCGGCGCCCACCCAGGCGGCGATGGCCAGGACTTCGTGCACGAAGCCGCGCATGAAGGCGAAGCCGGCGGAACCCAGCAAGACCACGGCCACCACGACGTCGACGGCGGTTATGGAAAGGTTGCCCATTCGGGGTCTGCTCTCACTCTCGCGCTGCGGGGCGGAACAGCCCCAGGATATCCTGCAGGTGCCCGATGGGTTTGATCCCCAAGGGACCGGCGGCCCCCGAGGTCTTGCCCTTCCTTGGCGTCGCCGGCACCAGCCCTTGCGCGAAGCCAAGTTTCGCCGCTTCCTTCAGCCGCAGATCCGACTGGGCGACGGCGCGAACCTCGCCGGAAAGGCCGATTTCGCCGAACACCACCATGTCGGCGGGGACCGGGACATCGCTGGCCGACGAGACCAGGGCGGCGGCGACCGCCAGGTCGGCGGCTGGTTCAGTGATCCGCAAACCACCCGCGACGTTCAAATAAACGTCATTGCCGGACAAAGCAAGCCCGCAACGGGCATCCAGCACCGCCAGGATCATGGCCAGACGGCTGGAATCCCACCCCACCACGGCGCGGCGCGGGCTGGACAGCGTGCTGGGGGCGACCAGGGCCTGGATTTCCACCAGCATGGGCCTTGTGCCCTCGATGCCGGCGAACACGCAAGAGCCCGAGACGTTGCCGCGTCGTTCGGCCAGGAACAGCGCCGACGGGTTGGCCACCTCGGCCAGGCCGCGATCGGTCATCTCGAAGACGCCGATCTCGTCGGTGGCGCCAAAACGGTTCTTCACCGCCCGCAAGATGCGGAACTGGTGGCCGCGCTCGCCCTCGAAATAAAGAACGGTGTCGACCATGTGTTCCAACACGCGGGGGCCGGCGATGGTGCCTTCCTTGGTGACGTGGCCGACCAGGAACAGCACGAAGCCGCGCCGCTTGGCCAGCCGGATCAGTTCATGGGCGCAGGTGCGCACCTGGGTGACGGTGCCGGGCGCCGATTCCACCGTGTCGGCGTACATGGTCTGGATGGAATCGATGACCACCACCTTGGGGGCGTCGGCGGTATCCAGGGTGGAAACGATATCGCGCAACGAGGTGGCGGAAGCCAGGGCGACATTGGCCTTTTCCAGCCCCATGCGTCGTGCCCGCAGCCGCACCTGGTCCACCGCCTCTTCGCCCGAGATGTAGACGACGGGGACTTGCGAGGCCAGCAACGCCGTGGCCTGGGTCAACAGCGTCGACTTGCCGATGCCGGGATCGCCGCCCACCAGCAGCGCCGAGCCGGGAACCAGGCCACCGCCGGCCACCCGGTCCAACTCGCCGATGCCGGTCAACAGGCGCGGCACCGGGGCGGCGTTGCCGTCCAGGCCGACGAATTCGATCTTGCGTCCGGGCTTGGTTCCCAAACCCTTGGGGGCGCTTTCGCGCACCGCTTCCTCGGTAATCGAGTTCCACGCCCCGCAGGTCTCGCACTTGCCGGCCCATTTGGCGGTGACCGCGCCGCATTCCTGGCAGACGAAGCGGGTGGTGGACTTGGACAATTGCGGCATGATCCTGGTGGGAATGACGTTGCGCCCAGGTATGCGCGAGCCGGCTGTCTTTGGCAAGACCCGGAAGCCCGGCTTGTGCATGACGGAACGATCCCCCACATTGGAAACAAGCATCCCAGGGGGGTAATTCATGTTCCGGGTGGCCTTGTTGGTGGCTTTGGCCATGTTGGCCTTCGCCGCCAATTCCGTGTTGTGTCGTCTGGCCTTGGCGGAAACCGCCATCGACCCGGCCAGCTTCACCTTGGTGCGCGTCGCCTCGGGGGCCGCCAGCCTGGGGCTGATCGTCTGGTTCCAACGAAAAAGACCGACGGGATCGTGGCGCGGCGCCTTGGCGCTGTTGGGCTATGCCGCCGCGTTTTCCTTCGCCTATGTCGGCCTGGGCGCCGGCACCGGGGCGCTGCTGCTGTTCGGCGCCGTGCAGGTCACCATGGTGGTGGCCGGTCTGCTGCGCGGCGAACATCCCATGCCGGCGCAATGGCTGGGTTTGGTCCTGGCCCTGGTCGGGTTGGCGGTGCTGGTGGCGCCGGGCGTCACCGCGCCGCCATTGTTGGGCGCGCTGTTGATGGTGGGCAGCGGCGTCGCTTGGGGGCTTTATTCCATCCTGGGGCGCATATCCGGCGACCCGGTCGCCGCCAATGCCGGCAATTTCCTGCGGGCCGTTCCCTTGGCCCTGGTGCCGCTGGCGGGCGTGGCCCTGGTGGGTGACGTCTCGGCCGACACCAACGGTTTGGCCTTGGCGGTGGCGTCCGGCGCGGTGGCTTCGGGCATGGGCTATGCCCTGTGGTACGCGGTGCTGCCCCATTTGACCGCTGCCCGCGCCGCCTCGGTCCAACTCAGCGTGCCGGTGATCACCGCCCTGGGGGCGGTGCTGGTGCTGGGCGAAGGGGTCAGCCTGCGTCTGGGCTTGGCCTCCCTGGCCGTTCTGGGCGGCATCGCCTTGGTCATCAAGGGACAACGCAAGATTAGAAAATAATAACCCCTTCGGCACCGGCCAGGGCAGGAATGACCGGGCAAGTTTTGCCTTGTCGGTCGTTTTTGCCGGGTTGGGCGCTGGCTTGCTGGGCGGCCGATTGGCCGGGGGCGCCGTTTTGCTGTTCCTCTTCCTTCAGCACCTGGGCCAGCTGCTTTTCCACTTCTTCCTGGATTTTCTGTTCCAGGATCTTCTGGATCATCGGCTCCATCTTGGCCAAGGATTCCTCGTCCAGGCCCATGGAGGCCATGATCTTCTTGCGCAGTTCTTCCTTCAGTTTCTCGATGCGCATGTCGCGCACCCAGTTGGTGAAGCCCTTTTCCTTGATGGCGTCCATTTCGCTTTCATGGGCCTGCTGACGGGCGGCGGCCTTTTGCGCCGCCGCCAGGGCCGCGCCGAACGCGCCATTTTGTTCCGTGGAGGTGGAAGAAGACGAGGTGGAGACCGCCGCCAAGGCGGTGCTGCTGTCGATCGCGGATACCATGGTCGCCCCCAAAGCGAGTTATACGGCGATCACCGATGCAAGGGGCAGGCCAGGGGCGTCGGCCAGACGCCAGTCCACTGGCTGTCGGGGGAAGTGGGCTTGGTGGCCCAGGGCTTCCGCCAGCAGCACCTGGTATTGGGTGCGCGGAATCTCGACGGCGCCGAAGCGCTGCAAATGGTCGGTGATGAACTGGGTGTCGAGCAGGCGGAAGCCGCCCAGGCGCAACCGGGCGACCAGGTCGACCAGCGCCACCTTGGAGGCGTCGGTGGCGCGGCTGAACATGCTTTCGCCGAAGAAGGCGCCCCCCAGGGCCAGGCCGTAAAGGCCGCCGACCAGCCGGTCGCCGTCCCAGCTTTCCACCGAGTGGGCCAGGCCGTTGTCATGCAGTTCGCTGAACAATTCGACGATGGGGGCGTTGATCCAGGTTTCCTCGCGCCCTTTCTTGGCTTCGGCGCAGCCGGCCATGACGGCGCCAAACGCGGTGTCCACCTTGATTTGGAAACGGCCCTGCTTCATCACTTTCTTTAACGAGCGCGGCATGTGGAAGCGGTCCAGCGGCAGGATGCCGCGGTCTTCCGGGTCGATCCAATATAGCTTGGCATCGTCCCGCGTCCGCGCCATGGGGAACAGCCCCATGGTGTAAGCCCGCAACAAGATGTCGGTGTTCAAGACCCGCATCGTCGATCCCTCGATTTCCTTTGAAATGTATGGCGGGCGGTGCGATTTTCCAAGTAACGGCAAGAAGCGGACAACGCCCATGGGGGATTTCGTTCACACGGTCGACGCCAAGGGCGTCACCAGCCAACTGAACTTCGTCGCCGGCCAGGAGGCCGGGTTCTGGATCAGGGCGCGGCGCAACCATCTGTTGGCCCAATGGTTTTCCGACCTGACCGACGAGGACCAGCAATCCTATGTCCGGCTGCTGCTGGACGCCGATTTCGCCAAGGTGGAAACCCGCGAGGCGGCGGCCTGGATCCTGACCAAGATCCGCAACGACCTGATGGGTTTCGGCATTTTCCTGAGCCTGGAGGATTTGCAGGAACTGGCGGAACGCTTCCGTTTGCAGGCGTGGCGGGAACGCCAGGGGGAACGGCTTTGATGTCGGCTGAAACGGTTAGGCCGGCGGCGATTGCCGTAGGTAACGGCTGGGCGGCGCCCCCAGCAGGCGTTTGAACATGGTGGTGAAGGCGGCGACGCTGTCATAGCCCAAATCGATGGCGACGCTGGTCACCGACTCGCCGGCGGCCAGGCGGGGCAGGGCGGCGAACAAGATGGCTTGTTGCCGCCACGACGCCAGCCCCAGACCGGTCTGATGGCGAAAGAAACGGGTAAAGCTGCGGCGGCTGGTGGCCAGGTGCCGCGCCCATCGGTCGATGCCGGCATGCGGATCGGGATGGGCGATGAAGTCCCGGCACAGGGTGGCCAGGCGGGGGTCGGCGGGCATGGGCAGGCCCAGGGGACGTTCGGGCAGCAGCGGCAGTTCCTCGGCCACCAGGGCCATGATCTTGTCGGCGCGGCTGCCGGGGGTCCATTGGCGGGGCAGCTTCACCGCCTCGACGATCAGGCCGTGCATCAGGGGCGTCACCTCGACCACCCGGCATCCCGGCGGCAGGCTGACCGCCTCGGGGCTGACATAGATGGAATGCATGCGCACCTTTCCGTGGGGTGCCACCGAATGTTCCATCCCCGCAGGCACCCACAGCGCGTGATCGGGCGGCACCATCCAGCCGCCGGTCTCGGTGGTGACGGTGATGATGCCGGTCAGGGCGTAGAGCAATTGCGAGCGTTTGTGGCGATGCGGCGGCACCACCACCCGGTCGGCGTAGTCGCTGGCCAGCGGCACGATGGCGCCTTCCAACTGTTCCACCCATTCGATGCGGCGCAGATGCTGGTCGCTGGAGGGCGGGCCGTCATAACCCAGCGGGGGTGGAAGCGGAAGCTCGCACATGGCTTGGCCCAATCGCGAAAGAAACAGGCCAGGACACGAAAGCAGGTGTGGATGCGACTGTCTATCATACCAAGGCAGGCATCTCCCTTTCCCCTTCAGGAGCATTTCGACGTGTCCGATTCAGCCGCCGCGACTTTGACCGATCCCGCCCCCAAGACCGACACCGCTTTCGTGGTTATCGCCGCCATCTCGTTCTGCCATCTGCTCAACGACATGATGCAGTCGCTGCTAGCGGCGCTTTATCCCATGCTGAAAGCCAGCCATGGACTGGATTTCGGCCAGATCGGCCTGCTGACCTTCACCTTCCAGGGCCTTGCCGCCGTGTTGCAGCCGGTGGTCGGGTTCGCCACCGACAAGCGGCCGCAACCCCATTCCCTGCCGGTGGCCATGGGGGCGACCTTGTGCGGTCTGCTGTTGCTGGCCTTCGCCGACCAATACTGGTTGCTGCTGGTGGCGGCCGGCTTGGTGGGCCTGGGCTCGTCGATCTTCCATCCCGAATCGTCGCGGGTGGCCCGCATGGCCTCGGGCGGTCGCCACGGCCTGGCCCAGTCGCTGTTCCAGGTGGGCGGAAATTTCGGTTCGGCGCTGGGGCCGCTGCTGGCCGCCTTCGTGGTGCTGCCGCGCGGCCAAGCCAGCGTCGCCTGGTTCTCGCTGGCCGCCCTGGTGGCCATGCTGGTGCTGTGGCGGGTGGGGGGATGGTACGGCCGCCACATGGCCCATCACGCCCGCCGCGCCGCCAAGGCCGACCACCATCAATTGCCGCGTCGCGATGTGGTGGTGGCCATCGCCGTGCTGGTGATCCTGGTGATCTCGAAAAACGTCTACATGGTCAGCCTGTCCAGCTATTACACCTTCTTCCTGATCCACAAATTCGACGTTTCGGTGCAAGACGCCCAACTGATGCTGTTCTTGTTCCTGGGCGCGGTGGCGGTCGGTACCGTCGCCGGTGGTCCCATCGGCGACCGTTTCGGCCGCAAGCCGGTGATCTGGTTCTCGATCCTGGGTGTGCTGCCTTTCACCTTGGCCATGCCGCATGTGGGCTTGTTGTGGACCGGGGTGCTGAGCGTGATCATCGGTCTGGTTCTGGCCTCGGCCTTTTCCGCCATCGTCGTCTTCGCCCAGGACTTGTTGCCCGGCCGTGTCGGCATGGTGGCCGGTCTGTTCTTCGGCTTGGCCTTCGGCTTCGCCGGCATCGGTGCCGCATTGCTGGGCCAGTTGGCGGATTCCCAAGGCATCGACTTCGTCTACCAGCTCTGCGCCTTCCTGCCGGCCTTGGGGCTGCTGGCGGTGTTCCTGCCCCGGATGAAGCAAGAGGTGTGCGCGTAATGGTTATGTATTTTACAATTATAAAAATAACGGTTGTTTTCGTCAGGGAGGTGGGGCAAAGCTAGGCGTGAACAATCTATGGGGGAATTCATGTCTAAAAACTGCACACAAAAAGTGTCTTTGGCATTGCTCGCCTTGGCCTTGTCCGTTGGCACGGCCAAGGCGGAGACATCCATCTGGGGGGCCGACCTGCCGGTTCCCGCCATCCCCGGCTACACCTTCCCCGAAAGCGAAAGCACTCTGCTGGGCTGGGTCAACGGCAATTCCGCCGCCGACATGGCCAATGTCTACCTGCATGGCTGGGGTCTGTGGACGGCGCTGAACACGCCGAGCGGTCAAAGCGTCTATGGCATCGCCAACGCCCCGGTCTACCTGACCTGGGTGACCCGTCAGGAATTGGTGGCCATGGCCCAGCTAGGCAGCGCCGCCAAGCTGAAAAGCGTCGGGCCGCGCAAGTTGCGGATGGGCGAGGTGACCCAGTTGTCCAAGTTCGGCATCCATTCCATGCAGGCAAAGCCCAAGCTGAAGGCGGCCAAAGCCGGCGCACCCAGCCCGGATTTCGACACAATGGAAACCGTGACCTATGATCCGGTTTCCGGCCACACCATCCAGGACCGTGGCTATTTCAAGCTGTCCACCATCAAGGCGGTTTACGACGCCAAGCAGCCCGAGATCGAGGCGTTCCCGGTCAATTCCGTGGTGGTCAAGCCGGTCTACAAGGTGATCACCAAGGACAAGCTGTATCAGAACCGCTATTACGTCATGGCCGCCTGGCCGGGGACGCCCGACGTCACCCCGGCCATCCAGGCCAATGGTTTCCCCGAGCAATCGTGGAATGCCGGCTGCGTCTATGTGGACACCCAGAACAGCGGCACCAGCCAGGCATCCGGTGTTGACGCCAGCTGTTCGGGACCGACCGCCGCCTCGACCTATGGTTTGGGCGATTTCGTCAACTTCAAGCTGAATGCCGAAAACGCCGCCCTGTTCGATCTGGGCAACAAGCAGAAGCTGGTAGCCGGCGACACCTTGCTGTTGATGGCCATGCATGTCAGTTCGCGCGAGATGACGGAATGGACCTGGCAGACCTTTTTCTGGACCCCCAACCCCAAGGCGCCGCCGCTGCCCAGCTCGACGGCCATCGCCGCCGCCATGCCATCCCAGTTGACCGGCCCGGCCGCCCATTACGCCGGCTCGTTCGCCTATTCCATGGTGACGCCCAACCAGCCGATCAATGGCGGCCAAAGTGTCGGCCAGCCGGTGGTCGGCTATAATCCGTACCTGGAATCCGGCTTCCCGGCATCCACCTTCGGCATCACGCGCCCCATCGTCGACGGGGCGAATTCGTGGACCGGCACGGTGGGGGTGCAGACCAATTGCATGACCTGCCACGCCTTGGCGGCGGTGGCCTTCACCTCGACCGCCAACCCCACCTATGGCACCGATTTCTACATCGGCCGTGACGATCCGTACTTCAACGGCACGGTGCAGACCGAGTTCCTGTGGTCCATCGCCGACGTGGTGGCGACTCAGCAAAGCAAGGCGAACAAAGCCAAGTCGAAGTAACAGGCAAAAAAGAGGCCGGCGAAAGCCGGCCTCTTCGTTTGATTTGCTGTTCCGTCATCTAGCTATGCTGGGCGACGAATTTTTCCAGCCAGTGGATGTCGTAGTCGCCGTTGACGAAGTCCTGATCCTGCACCAAGCGGTTATGAAGCGGCAGGGTGGTCTTGATGCCGTCGATGACGTATTCGCCCAAGGCCCGGCGCAGGCGCATCAGCGCCTCGTTGCGGGAATTGCCCGAGACGATCAGCTTGGCGATCATGCTGTCGTAGTGGGGCGGGATGCGGTAATTGGCGTAAAGGCCCGAATCGACGCGCACGCCCAAACCGCCCGGCGCATGGTAGCCAGTGATGCGGCCCGGCGACGGCACGAAGGTCTGCGGGTCCTCGGCGTTGACGCGGCACTCGAAGGCGTGGCCTTGGAAGCGGATGTCTTCCTGGGTGTAGCCCAACGGCGCCCCGGCGGCGATGCGCAACTGTTCGCGCACCAGGTCGATGCCGGTGATGGCCTCGGTGATCGGGTGCTCGACCTGTAAACGGGTGTTCATTTCGATGAAATAGAATTCGCCGTTCTCGAACAGGAATTCCAGCGTGCCGGCGTTGCGGTATCCCAGATGGGCCACCGCCTTGCGGGCGATGTCGCCGATGCGGGTGCGCTGTTCGTCGTTCAGCGCCGGCGACGGCGCTTCTTCCAGCACCTTCTGGTGGCGGCGCTGCAACGAACAATCGCGTTCCCCCAAATGCACGACGCTGCCGTAATTGTCGGCCAGGATCTGCATCTCGATGTGGCGGGGCTTGGCCAGGTACTTTTCCATGTAGACGTCGCCATTGCCGAAAGCGGCCTTGGCTTCGTTCCTGGCCATCTTGTAGGCCTCGGTCAGCTCGTCCGCCGAACGGGCCACCTTCATGCCCTTGCCGCCGCCGCCGGCGGTAGCCTTGATCAGCACCGGATAGCCGATCGTGCCTGCGCATTCCAACGCGTCCTCGACGGTTTCCAACGCCCCGGCCGAGCCGGGCACGCAAGGCAGGCCGGCCGCCGCCGCCGCCTGCTTGGCGGTGATCTTGTCGCCCATCATGCGGATGTGGTCGGCGGTCGGGCCGATGAACACGAAGCCGTGTTCTTCCACCATCTGGGCGAAATCGGCGTTTTCCGACAAGAAGCCATAGCCCGGGTGGATGGCGTCAGCCCCGGTGATGGTCGCCGCCGACAGGATCGCCGCCTTGTTCAGGTACGAATCCTTGGCCGAGGGCGGGCCGATGCACACCGCTTCGTCGGCCAGACGCACATGCATGGCGTCGTTGTCGGCGGTGGAGTGCACGGCGACCGTGCGGATCCCCATCTCGCGGCAGGCGCGGTGGATGCGGAGTGCGATTTCGCCGCGATTGGCGATCAGGACCTTTTCGAACATCAATTCGTCACTCGATGATGACCAGGGGTTCACCGAATTCGACCGGCTGGCCGTCGGTGACCAGGATCCGGGTGACCTTGCCGCCGCGCGGGGCGCGGATCGGGTTGAAGGTCTTCATCGCCTCGATCAGCATCAAGGTCTGGCCTTCGGACACCGTGGCGCCGACTTCGATGAACTTGGCGGCGCCGGGTTCCGGCGACAGATAGGACACGCCGACCATGGGCGAGGTCACCGCGCCGGGATGTCCGGCGGCGTCGTCGCTGGCGGCGGCCGGCTGGGCGACCGGAGCGGCGGCGAGAGCGGGGGCGGCGGCGGGCATGTGGTGCACGGCCACGGGCATGCCCTGGCGGGCGACGCGGATGCGCAAGCTGCCGGTGTCGTACTCGATCTCGGTCAGGTTGGTCTGGTCAAGCAGTTCGGCCAGCGAACGGACCAGGTCGGAATCGAAGTTTTTGGTGGCCATGGGGTTTTCAGCTTTCCCTGATCAGACGGGCGAGCGCGTCCAGCGCCAGA